>NZ_JAOCFV010000014.1:0-102366 GCF_029842145.1 Stenotrophomonas sp. GD03794 | reverse complement strand
TCCCGGCCCGCAGGCGATGTTCTCGGTGTCCTCGGTGCTGATCGAAGGCCGCCACGACGCGATCCTGGTCAATGCGCAGTTTGCTGCCAGCGACGCGCGCAAGCTGGTCGAGCTGATCCGCGCCAGCGGCAAGCAGCTGACCACGATCTACATCAGCCACGGCGATCCGGATTACTACTTCGGCCTGGCCACCGTGCAGGACGCGTTCCCGCAGGCGCGCATCGTCGCCACCGCGCAGACCGTTGCCCACATCCAGCAGACCGAGGCTGGCAAGCTGGCCTATTGGGGGCCGAAGATGGGTGCCGACGTGCCGGCGCGCATCGTGGTGCCGCAGGTACTGGACGGCGATGCCCTGCAGCTGGAAGGCGAGCGCCTGCCGCTGATCGGCCTGGATGGGCCGACGCCGGACCGCACGGTGCTGTGGGTGCCGTCACTGCGCGCGATCGTCGGTGGCATTCCGGTGGTGGCGGGCGAACACGTGTGGATGGCCGATACGCAGACCCCGAAGTCGCATACCGACTGGCTGCAGACCCTGCAGCGGCTGCAGGCGCTGAAGCCGAAGGTGGTGGTGCCGGGGCATTACGCGCCGGGTGCGGCGTTGGATGCCAGTGCGCTGCGCTTCACCGCGGACTACATCCGCGCGTTCGACGCCGAGACGGCAAAGGCCAAGGACAGTGCGGCGCTGGTGAAGGCGATGCAGGCGCGCTACCCGAAGCTGGACGGCGTGGCGTCGCTGGAGCTGAGTGCGAAGGTGGCCAAGGGCGAGGTGCAGTGGCCATGAGCTAGGGGGTTTCTTTTGCAGGGCTGCGCCCTGCACCCGCTCAATGCAACGGCAACAGCCGAAGCAACAGCAACAGCTGGTTTCCTGAGGGTGGGCGGGGTGGGTCCGGTTGCGGGGGGCGCTGCAAGTACGTCCATGTAAGCTCGGTCGCCGCATCCATGCGGCTCACGCCCCCGCAACCGGACCCACCCCGCCTTCGACAGTTTCCCGCTATCTGTCGGAACCCGCTGCTGATGGTGGGTGCCGACCGTTGGTCGGCACGGGGTCGGATCCCGTTGCTGCGTAACGGGCTCTGACCCCACTGTTTGATGATTAGGTATCTGTGGGATTGTTCATGTCGTGCTCGAACAATTCCCCCTGCACCACCGCCTCCTTTTCGCGGAAGCCGCCAAGGCCGACGCCGACCAGGCGGTAACGTGTCTCCGCCGGCAGGTCGACGCGGGCGCGCAGGGCCAGGGCGATGTCGCGCAGTTCTTCCATCGACTCGGGCGGGCGCTCGGGGGTGAAACTGCGGGTGAGGATGCGGAACTGCGCGGTCTTCAGCTTCAGCACCACGGTGTGGCCGACGCGTTCGGTCTTGCGGGTGGCGTTCCAGGTCTTCTCCGCCAGCTGCACGATGGCCTCACCCAGATCTTCCAGCGGCAGATCCTCGGCGAAGGTGTCTTCGGAGGAGATCGACTGCACCTGCTGGTCCGGCTCCACCGGCCGCTCGTCGATGCCGCGTGCGCGGTTGTACAGGCTGCGGCCGAAGCTGCCAAACGCCTCTTCCAGATCGATCAGTGCCCACTGCCGCAGGTCACCGCAGGTGACGATGCCGCGCGCGGCCAGCTTGCCTTCCATCACCTTGCCGACGCCGGGCACCCGGTTCACCGGCAGTGGCAGCAGGAAGGCGTCCACCCGCTGCGGTGGAATCACGAACTGGCCGTCGGGCTTGCGCCAGTCCGAGGCGATCTTGGCCAGGAATTTGTTCGGTGCGATCCCGGCTGAAGCAGTCAGCTGGGTTTCCTCGCGGATCTGCGCGCGGATGGTACGGGCGATGTCGGTGGCCAGTTCGATGCCGCTCTTCGGCTCGGTCACGTCCAGGTAGGCCTCGTCCAGCGACAGCGGCTCGACCAGGTCGGTGTGGCGCAGGAAAATCCCGCGTACCTGCTGTGACACCGCCTTGTAACGTGCGAAGTCCGGCGGCACGAAGATCGCGTCCGGGCACAGGCGCTCGGCACGTACGGCGGGCATCGCCGAACGCACGCCGAACACGCGTGCCTCGTACGACGCCGCGCACACCACTGAACGTGCACCGCGCCATGCCACAACCACCGGCTTGCCGCGCAGTGACGGATCGTCGCGCTGCTCCACCGACGCGTAGAACGCGTCCATGTCGACGTGGATGATCTTGCGCAGTCGGGTCATGTCAGGCGGAAAAGGCGGGGGCGGGCCGGGCGGGCCACACGCCGAAGTATGGTCTTTGCACATCAACAGGATGCGCGTATTCCCTTGAAAACACTACGGTTGCGTACGGTTGAAATGTTTGATCGTCGCAGTTTCCACGGGCATCCTCGAGCGCTTGTTTCCCTGTTTCCCCGCTTCCAGGATTGTGCTTCATGACCCGTCTCCACGCGTTCAACCGCGAACAGCTGCTGGCCAGCGCACGCGGTGAACTGTTCGGCACCGCTGCCGGCCGTTTGCCCAACGACCCGATGCTGATGTTCGACCGCATCACTGAAATCCGCGAGGACGGCGGACCGCATGGCAAGGGCATGGTACGCGCCGAACTGGATATCCGCCCGGACCTGTGGTTCTTCGGCTGCCACTTCATCGGCGACCCGGTGATGCCCGGCTGCCTGGGCCTGGATGCCATGTGGCAGCTGACCGGCTTCTTTCTGACCTGGCTGGGCGCCCCCGGCAAGGGCCGCGCGTTGGGCTGCGGCGAGGTAAAGTTCACCGGCCAGGTACTGCCGGACGCCAAGCTCGTGCGTTACGAGATCGACATCAGCCGGGTCATCAACCGCAAGCTGGTGATGGCCCAGTCGGACGCCCGCATGTACGTGGATGATCGCGAAATCTACAGCGCGCGCGACCTGCGCGTCGGCCTGTTCACTGAAACCGGGAGCTTCTGATGCGTCGCGTTGTCATCACCGGCATGGGCATCACGTCCTGCCTCGGCAATGATCTGGATACCGTTTCGGCCGCGCTGCGCGAAGGGCGCTCGGGCATCACCCTGCTGGCCGACCATGCCGATGCCGGCCTGCGCAGTCAGGTCGGTGGCCGTGTCGACCTCGATCTGGACGCCCTGATCGACCGCAAGCAGAAGCGCTTCATGAGCGACGCCGCGGCCTTCGCCTTCCTGTCCATGCGCGATGCCATCGCCGATGCCGGGCTCAGCCCCGAGCAGGTCAGCAATCTGCGCACCGGCCTGATCGCCGGTTCCGGTGGCGGTTCCAGCGAGTGGCAGATCGGCGCGGTCGATCTGCTGCGCGAACGTGGCGTGCGCAAGGTCGGCCCGTACATGGTGCCGCGCACGATGTGCTCGACGGTCTCGGCCTGCCTGGCCACGGCCTACCAGATCAAGGGCGTCAGCTACTCGCTGTCGGCCGCCTGCGCCACCTCGGCGCACTGCATCGGTGCCGCCGCGGACATGATCCGCCACGGCGCGCAGGACATCATGTTCGCCGGTGGCGGTGAAGACCTGCACTGGTCGATGAGCGTGATGTTCGATGCGATGGGCGCGCTGTCGACCAGCTTCAACGAGACCCCGGCCAGCGCCTCGCGCCCGTACGACAAGGACCGCGACGGCTTCGTCATCGCCGGTGGCGGCGGCATGCTGGTGCTGGAGGACTACGACCACGCGGTTGCGCGCGGCGCGCACATCCATGCCGAGCTGATCGGTTACGGCGTGACGTCCGATGGCGCCGACATGGTCGCGCCGTCCGGTGAAGGCGCGGTGCGCTGCATGAAGATGGCACTGCAGGGCGTCGATCGTCCGCTGGACTACCTCAACACCCACGGCACCTCGACCCCGCTGGGCGACGTCACCGAGCTCAACGCGATCCGCGAAGTGTTCGGCGACGCGGTGCCGCCGCTGTCCTCGACCAAGGCGCTGTCCGGCCATTCACTGGGTGCGGCCAGCGTGCACGAGGCAATCTACTGCCTGCTGATGATGCGCGATGGCTTCGTCGCCGGCTCGGCCAACATCGGCGAGCTGGACCCGAAGGTGGAGAGCTTCCCGATCCTGCGCGAGAGCCGCGAGCAGAAGCTGGATACGGTGATGTCCAACAGCTTCGGTTTCGGTGGCACCAACGCGGCGCTGGTGTTCGGGCGGGTGTGATGGGGCAGGTGTGCCGACCCACGGTCGGCACCCGTAGAGTCGAGCGTGCTCGACTGCATTGAAAAGCGTGCCAACCAAGGTTGGCACCTACCGTTACCTTGGTAGCAGCGGCAACAGCAGCGCGTGCGCGTCCACCAGCGAGCCGACGATGCGGTGGCCCAGTGCGCGCAGTTCTTCATCGGGATGCACCAGGTCCGGCACCTGGATCACGGTCATGCCAGCCGCCAATGCCGCGCGCGTGCCGGCCGGTGAGTCTTCCAGCGCCAGGCAGCGTTCCGGCGCCTGGCCAAGCCGCTGCGCGGCCAGCAGGTAAATGTCCGGCGCCGGTTTCGGCCGCGCCACGTCGCCACTGGTGATCACCGCATCGAAGTACGGCAGCAGCCCAGCAGCGGCCAGCTTGCGGTTGGCCCGCGGCTGCCGCGTGGTGGTTGCCACTGCACGTGGGATCGCATGCGCCGTCAGCAGTTCCAGCAGCTCCAGGATGCCCGGCCGCAGCGGCAGGCCAGTCTGCGTGCGCGCTTCGTACAGTTCATGGCAACGAGCCGCCACCGCCTCGATCACGCTGTCCTCGATGCCCTGCGCACGCAGCAGCGCGTGCGTGTCACGGTCACCGAGGCCGACCATGCGCAGGAACACCGTTTCGTCCAGGCCCAGCCCGAACGCGTCGGCGGCCTCGCTCCAGCAGGCCAGCGAGACCCGCTCGCTGTCGATCATCAGGCCGTCCATGTCGAAGATGACGGCGTCGGGCAGGAACGGCAGCGCAGCGATGGTGGTCATGGAGCGAACAGCGTATCCAGGTCGGTGGGAGTGAGCTGCCGCCATTGCCCTTCGTCCAGTCCCTGCAGGTCCAGCCCGCCGACGCGGCTGCGATGCAGAGCCTGCACGTGGTTGCCGGTGGCGGCGAACATGCGGCGTACCTGATGGTAGCGGCCTTCGTGCAGCACCAGGCGCGCGCGACGCGTATCCAGCACTTCGAGTTCAGCCGGCAGCAGGGGGGTCTTCTCCGATTCCAGCATCAGCGTGCCGCTGGCGAACAACGCCACTTCGTCGCCGCGCAGGTCGTCGCTCAGTTCCACCTCGTAGACCTTCGGCAGCTTCGACTTCGGCGAGATGATCCGGTGCAGCAGACCGCCATCGTCGGTCAGCAGCAGCAGGCCGCTGGTCTCGCGGTCGAGGCGACCCACCGTGGACAGCACCGGATCGCGGTCGCGGAAGCGCGCCGGCAGCAGGTCGTAGATCAGGCGGCCGGTGTCCTTGGTCGAACAGGTGTAGCCGGCGGGCTTGTGCAGCGCGATCGACAGCCCCACCGGCGGGTCCAGCGGCTCGCCGTCGATCCGGATCGCCTCGTGCGGCACCTGGTCATCGGCGTACAGCACCTCGCCGTCGGCGTCGGTGACGCGGCCCTCGCGGAACATCCACTGCACCTGCTTGCGGCTGCCATAGCCCAGGTTGGCGATGTGCTTGACCAGCTTCACTTGCCCTTCCCCTTCACCGCTTCCACCAGCTTGAAGCCATCGCGCTCGGCGATCACGCGCACCGCGCCAAAGCTCTCGTTGAGGGTGTACTCGTATGGCAGGTGGCGATTGGCCACCACGTACAGGCGCCCGCCCGGGCGCAGCGCCTGCGCGGCCACGGCGATGAAGCGCTGGCCGATGTCCGGGCGGTCGGCACGCGAGGGTGTATGGAACGGCGGGTTGCTGATGATGACGTCGTAGCCCGGCTCGATGCCGGCGGTGACGTCACGCCACAGGAAGCGCAGCGGTAGCGGGCGCGGCGGCGGCGCCAGGTTCAGCTCGGCCAGGGCCAGCGCTCGCTGCTCGGCCTCGTACAGGTCCAGCGCGGTGATCTTCGGGCAGCGCTCCAGCAGCTCGCGCGACAGGTAACCGTAACCAGCGCCCAGATCAGCGGCACGCCCGGCCAGGTCAGCCGGCAGGTGCTCGGCCAGCAGCGCCGAAGCCGGGTCGATGCGGTCCCAGGCGAACACGCCCGGGCGGCTGAGGAAACGGCCACCGACGATCGGGCGCACCGCGTCCAGCGCCGACCAGCGCTTGGCCAGGTCAGCGTCGTGCTGGCCCTGCATCGGCGCGGTCCAGTACACGCGGCAATGGTTCTTGGTCAGGCTGCCACCGAGGCCGGTCAGCTGCTTGAGGTCGCCCTCGCCCGAGCGGGCACCTTCGTTGTTGGACTGGCAGGCGACGATGCATCCGCCCTCGGCAACCAGCGCCAGCGCGCGGGCGAACAGCGCGCGGGCTTCTTCACGCTGGCGCGGCGGCAACACCAGCACCAGCGGATAGCGGCCCTTGCCGGCCACATCGTCCAGCTGGCCACTGACAGTCCAGCCAGCGGCCTGCTGCAGCGGCTGCGCGAACGGGGCGAAGCTCTGCTCGCAGTGCACCTCGCGGTTGCCGGCCGCTTCGCGCAGCGGCCAGCCGTCGCGGGCACGCAGGAAGGCCACCGGACCCTCCGGCCAGCGCAGGGCACCTTGGGAGAACGGCAGGAACAGGGTCTGCAGGGGGGCGTCGTCGCTGGAGGCCATCGGCGCGGGTACTTCAAGCGTGAGGGCCGTCCATTGTACCGGCTTGGCCGGGCCGGCCCCGGCGGCCACTTTGCGAAACCCGAACGGGGCCTTGATCTACCAGCAACATTGAAACGTTCAGGGTAGAGGCTCCCCCGGAAACCCAGGAGAACCTGCATGCGAGCCTTGTTCGTCGGTGGCGTGGTCGACAACAGTGAAATGGACCTGGAAGGCAGCCATCCGCCCGTGCACTACCCCGAGGACACCGGCGGCGGCCACTCGCGCTACCGGCTGCACCAGGTCGGTCATGGCGCCGATGGCAGCGTGGCCTATGCGGTATACGGCGCACCGGACCTGGCCGATGACGAGGTGGCGAGGGTCGCGGAGGAGCGCGCCTATGCGCGGCGGTTCGAGGCGACGCCGACGTTGTTCGAGCACTGACACATCTGTAGCGCCCGAGCCCACGCTCGGGCGACGGCGCAGCCGAGCGTGGGCTCGGCTCTACATCGGATCAAGGTGCCTTGGGTGGCAGGCGGTTGATGCTGGCGATCTCGTCCAGCCACACATGGTGCTGCTGCACCGGCGTGTCGTAGTCATCCAGGCGCAGCTGGCCATTGCTGCCTTCGTCACCGGCCTCATCGCGATACTGCTGGAGGGTGGGTTTCACCGCCACGGTGCCCAGCAGGCGGCGACCATCGTGCAGGGTCAGTTCCACCTGCGTTTCGCCTTCCAGCTGCGGCAACAGGGCTTCCAGGCGCGCGATCTGCGCTGGATCGGTATGGATACGGGGAGCTGTGCGGGACATCGGCGACCTCCTGCGTGCAGGGTCGCCGATCGGCCGTGAATGCTCAGTGCAGCGCGCTGTCCGCGCGTGGCACCTGTACCTTGCGCACGGCGGACACCAGCTGCGCCACCGAATACGGCTTGGCGACATGTTCCTGGAAGCCCGATGCCAGCGCACGACGCCGGTCATCGGCACGCGCCAGCGCCGTCACCGCCACGGCCGGAAGGGTCATGGCATCCACACCCATGTCCTCACGCAGCGTGCGTACCAGGCCGTAGCCATCCATGCCCGGCATGCCGATGTCGGTCAGCATCACGTGGTACTGCAGGTGACCGGTATCGGCCAGCAGCGCCAGTGCTTCACCGGCCGAGCTGGCCGCCGACACGCTCGCACCCTGCTCTTCCAGCATGCGCCGCAGGTACTCCAGCACTTCCGGCTGGTCTTCCACCGCCAGCACGTGCATGCCGCGCAGCGGATAGGGCTCGACGATCACCGGCTCCAGGATCGGCCCGCTGATCACTTCACGCAGCGGGCGCCGCTCGGCATCGGGAATGTGCTGCGGCAGGCGAACCGTGAAGGTGGCGCCGTGGCCATGGCCTTCGCTGGCGGCGGTAACGGTGCCACCGTGCAGTTCGACCAGCTGCTGCACGATCGCCAGGCCCAGGCCCAGGCCGCCATGGCGGCGGGTGGTGGTGCCATCGGCCTGGCGGAAGCGACTGAACAGGTGATTGAGGAATTCCTGTGCGATGCCGTCGCCGGTATCGCGCACGGTGATCATCCAGTAATTGCCTTCGGCCTGCAGCTGCAGGTCGATGCGGCCCTCGGCCGGGGTGAATTTGATCGCATTCGAGAGCAGGTTCCAGAACACCTGCTGCAGGCGCGTGGCATCACCCAGTACCAGGCTGGGCTGCTCGGGCAGCTGCAGGTGCACGTCCAGCGCCTTGCCTTCGGCCACCAGTTCCTGCGCGCCGATGGCCTCACCGAGCACCGTGCGCAGGTCCAGCACTTCCACCTCCAGCTGCACCTTGCCCAGCAGCATGCTGCTGAGGTCAAGCATGTCCGAGATCAGCCGCTTCTGCGCACCCGCGCTGTTGGCGATCACGTTCAGGCCCTTGTACAGCGGGCTGGTGTTGTCCACGCGCTGCAGCAGCAGTTCGCTCCAGCCGAGGATGGTGGTCAGCGGTGTGCGCAGCTCGTGCGACAGCGTGGCCAGGAATTCATCCTTCAGCCGCGCCATGTTTTCCGCAGCGCTGCGCGCGGCACGCTCGGACTGCAGCAGTTCCTCGCGCGCCAGCTCGATCTCACGTCGTTCGGTCACGTCCGGACTGCTGCCGGCCAGGCCGATGAAACGGCCCATGCGCGAGAAGCGCGGGCGGGCATTCATTTCCAGCCAGCGCCACTGGCCATCGGCGCGCCGCGCCCGCACCAGTGCATGCATCGAACGTTGCGCCTTCAGCGCTTCCTGCAGTTCGTACTCGAACACCGACGCATCATCCGGATGCACCAGGCCACGCCAGACGTCTTCCGGCACACGCGTCTCATCACCCCCGAAGAACTCGCTGAAGGCGCTGTTGACGAAGCGGGCATGGCCGCGCTCGTCGAGCACCCACACCGGCATCGGCAGGCCATCGGCCAGCGCGCTGAAGCGGGCTTCGCTCTCGCCCAGCTCCACTTCCATCTGCTTGCGCGCGGTGATGTCGAAGAACAGGATGCCGACCTTGTCTTCCCCCGGACGGCCCACGCGCACCGCATCGACCGCGAACGAGCGCCCCAGCGCACGTGCCTCCATCTCGAACTGTGCCGGCCGGCCACTGCGTGCGACCTCGCCGTAGATGCGGAACCAGTCTTCCTCATGGTTCGGTTCCAACAGGCTCATGCGCTGGCCACGTGCATCCTTCAGCCCGGTGTGCCGCTCGAAGGCGTCATTGACCTCGATGAATCGATAGTCCACGGCCCGGTCGCCCTCGAACAGCACCTGGATCACGCAGAAACCGGCGTTGATGCGCTCAAGCACGCCATGATGCAGGTCGGGTTCGGGCGCCGGCACCATCATCGGTGGGCGCTCCACGAGGGGCGGCAGTGTGGACAAGGGCGTCTGTGCAGGCCGGGTTGGAGGCACAGCATCTTCCAAAGGGCGTATTCACAGCGTCAAGCGCCGTCAGTCATGGTTGACGACGATGAATTGGCGGCAACCACCCTTGCGCACGACGCATCAGGCCATTGCTGTCGCCTGAAAGCAGGATCACACTCGATCCGTGATCAACATCGCCCCCATCGAGGGACGCAGGAGACCGTCATGAAACGCTCACTCGCGATTGCCCTGCTGGCAGGCGCCCTTGTGGCGGGCGGTGCCAGCGCGGCACCGCGCACCGTGACCGATCCGGAAGCTCCCCGCGCACTGCAGGCCGATGGCCCGGTCAGCGTGAAGTGGGACGATCCGGCCAAGTTCACCGAGATCCGCCAGAGCACCAACCGCTTCGAGGCCGAACGTGGCGACTGGGTGCAGCAGCTGGCGCGCTACCTGCAGACCACCGCGGCCAAACCGCTGCAACCAGGGCAGACGCTCGATGTGACCCTGGTCGACATCAAGCGCGCCGGTGACTACGAGCCGTGGCACGGCCCGCGCGGCCGCGACATCCGGATCATGCGCGACATCTACCCGCCGCGGATCAGCCTGCAGTACACGTTGAAGGACGCCGGCGGCCGTATCGTCAGCGAGGGCGATGCGCGCCTCAGCGATACCGGCTACCTGCACAACCTGGGGCTGAAGAGCGACAGTGATCCACTGCGCTACGAGAAGCGCCTGATCGATGACTGGGTCAGGCGTCAGCTGGCCAGCCAGGCCACCGCCGCGCGATGATCCCGGGCGGCGCGACTCACCGGTAGGTGTCGACCTTGGTCGACACGCATTCAATGCGCCGACCAAGGTCGGCCGCTACCAGAGTCTCGCCCGGCGCCCCGTACCAGGCGACCGCTGCGCGTAACACCCGTCGGTAGGTGTCGACCTTGGTCGACACGCATTCACGGCGCCGAGCGTGGGCGCGGCGCTACACGTAGACTTTCGCCACGCGCTTGACCGCGCACGGCAGCTGGTACGCACTCACGCCACAGCGCGGCGCCAGTTCCGCCAGCGTCGGTGCACTCCCCCACAACTCCACCACACTGCCAACGCCGGCCTGCGGATGCGAGGTCAGGTCCACGGTCAGCATGTCCATCGACACGCGGCCGATCAGGGCTCCGGGATGACCATCGATCAGCACCGGCGTGCCATTCGGTGCGAACTGCGGATACCCGTCGGCATAGCCGAGCGCGACCACGCCCACGCGGGTGCGTGCCTTGGCCACGAAGCGCGCGCCATAGCCCACCGGTTCACCGGCCTCGATCCAGCGCTCGGCGATCACCTTCGACTGCATCGTCATCACCGGGCGCAGGCGCTCGGTCAGCGCGGTGTTGTCCGGCAGCGGGTTGGCGCCGTACAGCATCAGGCCCGGGCGCACCCAGTCGCTGCGCACATCCGGCCAGCCCAGCAGTGCCGGCGAGTTGCACACGCTGGTCTCGCCGTGCAGGCCGTCGATGGCCCGCGCGAAGGTCGCCACCTGCTCGTGCGTGCGTTCGCTGTCCAGCTCGTCGGCGCGTGCCAGGTGGGTCATCAGCACGATGCGTTCGACCTGCGGCAGCGCCGACAGGCGTGCATGCGCCGCGCGGAAGCTGTCCACGTCCAGGCCGAGGCGATGCATGCCGCTGTCCAGCTTCAGCCACACCGTCAACGGACGCGGGCTGTCGAAGGCAGCGACGGCCTCCAGCTGCCACGGCGAGCCGACGGCGAACCAGAAATCATGCTCGGCCACCAGCGCCATGTCGCTGGGCTCGAAGATGCCTTCCAGCAGCAGGATCGGCGCACGGATGCCGGCCTGGCGCAGTTCCAGCGCCTCTTCGATGGTGGCCACGCCGAATCCATCGGCCTCGCCTTCCAGTGCCTGCGCACAGCGCACTGCGCCGTGGCCATAGGCATCGGCCTTGATGATCGCCAGGGCCTTGCCACCGCCCAGTTCACGGGCGAGCCGGTAGTTGCTGCGCAGGGCGCCCAGATCGATCAGCGCGCGGGCAGGACGCATGTGCGGTTCTCTTGTTGCGGCGCGTGACCGTACTGGCCGTAGCGGAAAATATCCAGGCCTTCGGTGCTGATCTGCGGCTGGCGCGCGCTCATCAGATCGGCCAGGTAGCGGCCCGAGCCGCAGGCCATGGTCCAGCCCAGGGTGCCGTGGCCGGTGTTGAGGTACAGGTTGCGGAACGGCGTGGCACCGATCACCGGCGTACCGTCCGGCGTGGCCGGGCGCAGGCCGGTCCAGAACTGCGCGCGCGACAGGTCGCCGCCCTTCGGGTAGAGATCGCTCACCACCAGCTCCAGGGTCTCGCGACGGCGCTGCGACAGCGACAGGTCGAAGCCGGCCACTTCGGCCATGCCACCGACGCGGATGCGGTCGTCGAAGCGGGTCACCGCCACCTTGTAGCTCTCGTCGAGGATGGTCGAGGTCGGCGCCATCGCCGGGTCGGTGATCGGCAGGGTCAGCGAGTAACCCTTCAGCGGATACACCGGCAGGCGCATGCCCAGCGGTGCCACCAGCGCCGGCGAGTAGCTGCCCAGCGCGACCACGAAGCGGTCGGCGGTTTCCAGCTTGCCGTCGATGCGCACACCAGTGATGCGGTCGCCATCGAATTCCAGGCCGGTGATGTCCTGGTCGAAACGGAACTCGACACCGGCATCCACGCACATCTGCGCCAGGTGGCGGGTGAACAGCTGGCAGTCGCCGGTCTGGTCACGCGGCAGGCGCAGCGCGCCGACCAGGCCATCGACATGGGCCAGGGCCGGTTCGGCCTGGATGATGCCGGCGCGGTCCAGTACCTCGTACGGCACGCCGTACTGGGCCAGGATCTCGATGTCCTGCGCCGAGGCATCCAGCTGCTGCTGGGTGCGGAACAGCTGGGTGGTGCCCAGGTCGCGGCCTTCGAACTCGATGCCGATCTGCGCGCGCAGCTCGTTCAGGCAGTCGCGGCTGTACTCGGACATGCGCACCATGCGCGCCTTGTTGATCGCGTAGCGCTCGTGGGTGCAGTTGCGCAGCATCTGCCACAGCCAGCGGTACTGGGCCAGGTCCATGCCCGGCTTGATCGCCAGCGGCGCGTGCTTCTCGAACAGCCAGCCGATGGCCTTCTTCGGCACGCCCGGGGCGGCCCACGGCGAGGTGTAGCCGAACGACAGCTGGCCGGCATTGGCGAAGCTGGTTTCCAGCGCCGGGCCGGGCTGACGGTCGATGACCGTGACTTCAAACCCGGCCTGTCGCAGGTACCAGGCACTGGTGGTGCCGATCACGCCGCTGCCGAGGACTAGGACTCGCATGGGACTTCTCCAACCCGATCATTCCCTGCACTGGAGCGTGCCGGGACCACAATTGGGGAAGTATAGACAGCCATTCCCAGTTGATTTGCCTGTTTTGAAATCAACCGGCAGGATGTTCTCCTGCAATTCATTCCCCAAGGTTGACGGCCATGGCCACCCGTACCCGCGAACTGGACAAGATCGACCGCAAGATCCTGCGCATCCTGCAGGCCGAGGGCCGCATCTCCTTCACCGAACTGGGTGAGCGGGTCGGCCTGTCGACCACCCCATGCACCGAGCGCGTGCGCCGGCTCGAGCGCGAAGGGGTGATCACCGGCTACCACGCCCACCTCGACCCGGCGGCGGTGAAGGCCAGCCTGCTGGTGTTCGTGGAGATCAGCCTGGCCTACAAGTCCGGTGACATCTTCGAGGAGTTCCGGCGCGCGGCCCTGAAGCTGCCCAACGTGCTGGAGTGCCACCTGGTATCGGGCGACTTCGATTACCTGCTGAAGGCGCGGATCAGCGAGATGGCCTCCTACCGCAAGCTGCTCGGCAGCACGTTGCTGACGCTGCCGCATGTACGTGAGTCGAAGAGCTACATCGTGATGGAAGAAGTGAAGGAAACGCTGAGCCTGCCGATTCCGGATTGAGGCGCGGCTGCGATTGGGGTCAGAGCCCGTCATGCGGGATCCGACCCCGGTCAGGATTCGGCAAGGGGTCGGATCCCGCGCAGCGGGCTCTGACCCCGGTCATGGCAACCGTCAGCGCTGCTGCGGATGCTTCTGCGAGCGCTGTTCCTGCTGCTTTCCGCCCTTGTGCGGCTGCTGCGGCTCCATCTGCTGCTGTTGCTGCTGTTGCTGCTGCGGGTTGCGGCCCTGCGGTTCCTTGCCGGGATGACGGTTCTGCTGGTTTTTCATGGTCGCGATCCAATGGACGAAGGACATGCGGCGGCGGAATGCCGGCGCACGGTCACGTTGGTCCCGGAACGGTTAATCGCAGGCGAAAAAGCAGTGATCTGCAGCAGGTTGTTTTCGTGCGTTCAGGCCGAACAGCGTGCGCCAGCTGCCAACCTCGGTTGGCACCCGAGATCAGCGCTTGATCTGCTGGCCATCGCCGGCCGGCACGCTGTCGTAATAGCGGCCGGTACGCGAATCAAACACGCGGTTCGGACCGGCCGGGCGCACACCAGGCACGATACGGCCATTGCGGTCGTATACCTTGTCGGCCGGCTTCGGCCCCGGGGTGGGCGCGATCTGGGCGGGGCCGGTGGACTTGATCGGCTGCGCCGGCTGCGGCGAGGGCAGTACCTGCGGCTGCGGGCGGGCGGCCTGCGGCGGCGGTACCACCGGCGCTGGCGCCACGGTGGTCGCACTGCGGGTGGCGGTGGGGTCGGCAGTGGGCACCTGGGCCAGCGCCAACGTGGGCACCAGGGCCATCAACAGCAGGGAAAGGGTCGGTTTCATGTCACGCTCCGGCGTGGATCACATTTACCTTGCGCCTGCACCTGTGTGCCGCCCATGAATGGCCATCACACTTGCAAGGCTGCGCCCGCAGCCCCACGTTTGTCGGCATCCCCAGGCCATCAACCCCACGGAGAGCCGGCATGACTGCCTTCGACCTGACGCCCCCCACCGCCACCCAGACCGAGGCGCTGATCGCCGGCCTCAGCAGCGAAGAGCGCCGCGTGCTGCTGCAGCACGGTACCGAGGCGCCGTTCTGCGGCGTGTTCCTCGACAACAAGCGCGAGGGTGTCTACTGCTGCCGGCTGTGCGCGCTGCCGCTGTTCCGCTCCAGCACCAAGTTCGATTCCGGCACCGGTTGGCCGAGCTTCTTCGCCCCGTTCGACCCGGCACACGTGCGCGAAATCCGCGATACCAGCCACGGCATGGTCCGCACCGAGATCACCTGCGCGCGCTGCGGCAGCCACCTGGGTCACGTTTTCCCGGACGGCCCGCCGCCCACCTACGAGCGCCACTGCCTGAACTCCGTCTCACTTTCGTTCACCGGCAATGGCGAGCCCTGGCCCGACCCGTTGCAGCGTGGCGGCGCCGAAAGCGGCGTGGCGGGCTGAAACACCCCGCTGACCGATTTCACAGAATTCCCTCTTCAGAAAACCGGGCGACGGGCCGACAAGGAGATATCCCCTCTCCTTGCGTCGCCCCATGCTCATCATCGTTGGATTCCTGGTCGTCATCATCAGCGTGATCGGGGGCTACCTCGGTGCCCACGGCCGCCTGGGTGCCCTCTGGCAGCCCTACGAACTGGTCATCATCGGCGGCGCCGCGCTCGGCGCCTTCCTGGTCGGCACCCCGGCCAAGACGGTCAAGCAAACCCTGAAGGCCATGGTCGGCGTGTTCAAGGGCCCGCGCTACAAGCAGCAGGACTACATCGATGTCCTCAGCCTGCTCTATGAACTGCTCAACAAGGCCCGCCGCGAAGGCTTCATGGCGCTGGAAGACCATGTCGAGCGTCCGGCCGAAAGCGCGTTGTTCAGCAACTACCCCAAGGTGCAGGCCGACCACCACCTGATCGACTTCATCACCGACTGCCTGCGCCTGATGATCGGCAGCAACATCGAGCCGCACGAGCTGGAGCCGCTGCTGGAACTGGAGCTGGAAAAGCACCACGCCGAAGCCATGGCGCCCTCGCAGGTACTGACCAAGGTGGCCGACGGACTGCCCGGTTTCGGCATCGTTGCGGCGGTGCTGGGCATCGTCATCACCATGGGTTCGATCGGCGGCGACATCGTCGAGGTCGGCGGCCACGTGGCCGGCGCGCTGGTCGGTACCTTCCTGGGCATCCTGCTGGGCTACGGTTTCGTCGGCCCGATGGCAGCCGCCATGGAAGCGCGCGCCGAGCAGGACAGCCGCATCTACGAATCGGTGAAGACCGCCCTGCTGGCCTGCCTGCGTGGCTACAACCCGAAGATCGCGCTGGAATTCGCCCGCAAGACACTGCCGTCGAACGTGCGTCCGGCCTTCTCCGATTTCGAGCAGCACCTGAAGACGGTCAAGTAAGCCATGGCCGAGACCAAGCCCACTGTCATCGTCCGCCGGGTCAAGAAGGCCGGCCACGCCGCCCATCATGGCGGTTCGTGGAAGGTGGCCTACGCCGACTTCGTGACCGCGATGATGGCGTTCTTCCTGGTGCTGTGGCTGATGGCCACCACCAACAAGAACGACCGTGCGGCCATTTCCGAGTACTTCCGCAACCCCAGCCCGCTGAGCGGGCAGAACGCCACGCCGGCGCCCGGCATGGCCGGCCCGGGTGGCGCCAGCACCTCGATGATCAAGCTCGGTGGTGCCACCGACGTCTCGCGGGGCAACAGCAACGATCCCTTCCAGAACCAGAAGGAAGCGGTGCCGCAGCCGGTGGACCAGCAGCAGCGCGACAAGCAGCAGCTGGAAGCGCTGATGAAGGAACTGCAGGAGGCGATCAGCAAGAGCCAGGCGCTGGAGCCGTTCAAGGACCAGCTGCTGCTGGACCTGACCCCGGAAGGCCTGCGCATCCAGATCGTGGACAAGCAGAATCGGCCGATGTTCGACCTCGGCAGTGCCACGCTGAAGCCATACACGCAGCAGATCCTGCACGAGCTGGCCAACTACCTGAACCACGTGCCGAACCGGATCAGCCTGACCGGCCACACCGACATCACCGCCTATTCGGCCGCGCGCGGCTACGGCAACTGGGAACTGAGCGCCGATCGTGCCAACGCCGCACGGCGCGCACTGGTGGACGGTGGCCTGGAGGACAGCAAGATCACCCGCGTGGTCGGCCTGTCTTCGTCGGTCCTGTTCGACAAGGCCGACCCGCAGAACCCGATCAACCGACGCATCAGCATCGTGGTGATGACCCAGGCCGCCGAAGCGGCCGCCCTGGCCGGTGCCGGCCCGCAGGTGGGGCTGTCGGCCCCCGCCGCCGACCCGGACGTGCAGGCCGCGCAGGGGCCGGCGCGCTGAATCGGGGTCAGATCCCTTTCCCATGGAAAGGGATCTGACCCCACCTGCACGCGGCCGCTACAATGGCGGTCTTTCCGTTTCCAGGTGACCCCACCCCATGTCCCAGAACTCCAAGGCCAAGCGCGACAAGCGCAAGAAGCAGCAGGCCAAGCGCCCGTTCCTCCGCCTGAACGCCCAGCAGCAGGTGCAGAACCATGCCGTGCTGACCAACGAAGACGGCCAGGTGGTCGCGGCCATCGGCCTGCAGGGCCGTGAGTGGCTGCTGGCCATCGGCGGCCAGACCATGGGCAATGCCGAGAACCCGGTGCCGATGCTGGCCATGCTCAAGCACCTGGCCAACGTGCAGGAGAAGGAAGGCCGCAAGGTCAACCTGGAGTACTCCGAGCTGCTGCAGAAGCTGCTGGACACCCTGGCTGCCGACGCTGGCCAGACCGCTGACGAGTACCTGGACAAGCTGGTCGCCGAGTTCGAAGGCGTCGACGCTGCTGAGGGCGAGGAAGGCGAAGCCGCCGAGGGCGACGTGGCCGAAGACGCCGCTGCCGAGGCCGCTCCGGCTGCTGACAGCGACGGCAAGCCGCAGGCCTGAACCGGCCGCGGCGGTGACGGTCTACGTTGATGACGCGGTGCATCCCTGGCGCGGCCAGCGCTGGGCGCACCTGATGGCCGACACCCTGGCCGAGCTGCACGCGATGGCGGCGCAGCTCGGCATTCCCCCGCGGGCCTTCCAGAACAAGGCCAGCGGCGCCCACTACGATGTCACCGCCGAGCTGCGCGCGCAGGCAATCGCGCTCGGTGCGCGGGCCATTTCCCGGCACGCCGACCGCGAACTGGTCAAAGCCGTGATCGCCAACGCCAGGGCGCAATACCGGCCGTAGGCAGTGGCGGGGGGCTACCGCTTGCTGTGCTGGGTGGGGCTACCACTTCCTGTGGTGGGTGCGGACCTTGGTCCGCACATCAGGCACGGGGCATGCCAACCAAGGTTGGCATCCACCCATAGGCGGGCTCCGCACCCACCTGCCCCGCTCAGAACGGGTCGCTGCCCAGCCGGATTTCCACGTTCAGCAGCGAGCACAACGCCAGCATCGCGTCGTCGTCGCGGGTCAGCGCCATCACGCCGGTGAAGCCGTCGCTGCCGGCATCCACGCTCCACAGCGTGTAATTGTGCTCGCGCAGGCGGTCGAAGGCGGTGGACATCAGCTGCACGCCGTCCAGGTCTTCGGCGAAGTCCTCGTCGTCCAGGTCGCCGCCCCAGTCCAGCTGCAGGTTGAAGCGCGCCGACAGCTCGTTCACCGCCGACTGCAGCGATTCCAGGTCATCTCGTTCCACCTCGAAACCGGACTGCCAGGCAATGGCCGTGAACAGCGCCGGCAGCCAGTCACTGTCCGCTTCCAGCGGCTGCCCGTCCTCGGACAGGTGCTCGCGCCAGCGGTTGAACTGCTGCAGGGCCAGTTCCTCGTCACCCGGATTGATCAGCACCAGCAGGTTCCAGACCCGCGCCTCGAAGCCGTCTTCGTCGAAGTCGTGGATGTCTTCCTCGAAGTCGAAATAGTCGCTGTTGTCGGGCATGGCGGAACTTCCTCTGGGGCAGGCCGGCATTCTACGGTTTATCCTGTGCCGCTGAAGCCGGCCTTGGTGGCCGTCACTGTGAATGAAGCGATGAGCGATACCCCTCCCGACCACCTGGCGATCAACCCGGCCAGCCCCTTCCATGATGCACAGGCGCTGGAGCGCGGCGTTGGCGTGCGTTTCAACGACGTCGAGCGCGACAACGTCGAGGAATACTCGGTCAGCGAAGGCTGGATCCGCGTGCAGGCCGGCAAGGCCCGCGACCGCCGCGGCAACCCGATGACCATCAAGGTCAAGGGCAAGGTCGAGGTGTATTTCCTGGAAACGAAGCCGGAATAAGCGCGGCTCTCGGATCCTGGGGTCAGATCCCTTTCCCGCGGAAAGGGATCTGACCCCGATCGACGGCGCTCGACCGCAGCGTCACTCGCGCTTGCGCGATTCCAGCAGATCCAGGTTGCGGATCAGGCGCCGCGAGATCTCATCGGAGATCACCCCGCGCCGGGTCAGCCGGAACAGCTCTTCGCGCTCGGCATTCAGGCCGGCGCTGCGCAGCTGGCGGTAGCCCAGCTCCATGCGCCGCACCTTCTCCGGGTCCACGTCGGGCCCGTCGCTGTCTTTCTCCAGGTGCCGCTGGTACAGCAGGCTCACCCGCGAGGCGGCGTCGTTGTACAGCTGCACGTTCTCGGTGTTCTGGTTCATCACCATCTGCTGGCGCATGCGCTCGACACCGGCCAGTGCGGCCTTCGACGACAGCCGGCGCGCCAGGTCCTCCTCCTTGCGCTCGCCCGAATCGGCCGGCAGCTGCAGGCCCTTCAGCAGCTGCGGCAGCGCGATGCTGGCGCCCAGCAGCGAGAACAGAATCACCGAAGCGGCCAGGAAGATCACCAGGTCACGTGCTGGGAACGCACTGCCATCGGGCAGGAACAGCGGCAGGGTCAACACACCGGCCAGGGTGATCGCACCGCGCACACCCGCCACCGAGGTCGCCACCACGATGCGCCAGTTCGGTGCCTCGCCCCGCTCCAGGCCGCGACGACGCGCGCGCAGCAGGTTCCAGCGCAGCGACAGCCACACCCACAGCAGGCGCAGCACCACCAGTGCCAGATTGATCACCACCACATAGACCAGCAGCCACCACGCACTCTGGTGGCCGGTCTCGTTCATGGTGGTGGTGGCGCGTTCGACGATGCCGGGCAGCTGCTCGCCCAGCAGCACGAACATGATGCCGTTGAAGCTGAACTGCAGCATGTTCCAGACCCCGGCGCGCTGCACGCGCATGCTGCCGGAGACACGGCCGGTCAGCTCGACATAGCTCATCGCGATGCCGGCAGCGACCGCGGCAAGGATGCCCGAGGCATGGATTTCTTCGGCCAGCAGATAGGCTGCGAACGGAATCAGCAGGTTGACCAGCATCGCCGCGCCCGGCTCTTCGCCGAAGCGGCGCCACAGCCAGCGCTGGAAGGTCGACACGCCCAGCGTCACCGCCACGCCCACGGCGAGGCCGGCCACCGCCACCCACACGAAGGTCAGCGAGGCGGTGGCCAGCGAGAAGGTGCCGGTCATCACCGCCGCCACCGCGAAGCGGAAGCAGACCAGGCCCGAGGCATCATTCAGCAGCGACTCGCCTTCCAGGATGTGCATCAGGCGCTTGGGAATCGGCGCCTTGGAGGCGATCGCCCCAACCGCCACCGGGTCGGTCGGCGACACGATGGCCGCCAGTGCGAAGCACACCGCCAGCGGCATCACCGGAATCAACCAGTGGATGAGGAAGCCGGCGCCGATGACGGTGAACACCACCAGGCCGAACGCCAGCTCGAGGATCGCCCCCTTGTCGCGGAACAGGCCCTGCTTGGGAATACGCCAGCCATCGAGGAACAGCAGCGGTGGCAGGAAGAGCAGGAAGAACACCTCCGGTTCCAGCGCATGGCCGCGGTTGAACACGCCGGCGATCACCGCGCCCAGGCCGATCTGCACCAGCGGCAGCGGCAACGAGAACGGCAGGACGCGAACCAGGTAGCCGCTGGCGACAACGGCCACCAGCATCGCCAGGACGACTTCAATGGTATGCATGCTTCTTCCAGGAAGCGGCGCGCGGGGAGGCTCGCAAGCCAGCGCCGGAAACCCGGAAAAAACTACCACATGCGGCCATGACCGCGACGGCCGGGGCCGCCGCGCGTCAGCCCCGGCTCATGCCCCGTCGAAGCGGTACAGATCCATGGCGAGGAAGCCGGCATCGATACCGGCGTCGATGCGGCGTGCACCGAAGCCGCCCTCGCCGGCCGCGCCCATCGCGAAAAACAACGGCAGCAGGTGCTCGTCGGTCGGGTGCGCACGTTCGGCGAATGGCGCCTGTCGGCGGTAATCGAGCAGGGCCTGGCGGTCGTCGGCGGCCAGGCGCTGCTCCACCCACTCGATGAAGGGCCGCACGTACGGCGCTTCCTTGCCGTCCTGGTAGTCCCCCCAGTCGTGCAGGTTGTGGGTGATGCTGCCCGAGCCGACCAGCAGCACGCCCTGATCGCGCAGCGGCGCCAGCGCACGGCCCAGCGCGAACTGGTGCTCGGGCCCGAGCAGTGGCTGGATCGACAGCGGTACCACCGGGATGTCGGCCTGCGGGCGCAACAGCCGCAGCGGCACCCATGCACCGTGGTCGAGGCCACGTTGCGGGTCGAGTGCCACCGGCAGGCCAGCGGCCGCGATGCGGCCGGCCACCTCTTCGGCCAGCGCCGGATCGCCCGGCGCCGGGTACTGCAGTTCAAACAGCGCGCGCGGGAAGCCGCCGAAGTCGTGGATCGTCGGTGGCTGCGGATGCGCGCCGACCAGCGGCTGCCGGCCCAGCCAGTGCGCCGAGGCCATCACGATGGCGCGTGGCGTCGGCAGGTCGCGCGCCAGCTCGGCCAGGCGCACGCCGACCTGGCCCGGATGCAGGGCGGTCATCGGCGAACCATGCGAGATGTACAGCGAAGGCAGGCGGGACATGGAATTCTCCAGTTGCAGGGTCAGGCAGCGATCAGCGCGAACGCAGGGTCCACTTGCCGTCGCCGACCAGGAACAGCACTACCAGCGCCAGTGCCCAGAACGCCGGATATTCCCAGCCGCCGCCGGCATTGGCGAAACCGAAGCCGTTGGCGCCGTGTACGGTGACGATGGTGCCCAGCAGCAGCGGCACGCCGACCAGGCCCACCCAGCGCGCGTAGATGCCCAGCAGGAGCGCGACGGTGATCACCAGCTCGACGCCGATGGTGAGGTAGCCGAGCACGCCGGGCAGGCCCAGCGACTCGAAGAACGCCGCCGTACCGGCCGGGGTGAATACCAGCAGCTTGGTCAGCGCATGGACCAGGAACAGCACGCCCAGGGCCAGGCGCAGCAGGGTGGCGCCGTACGGGGCCAGCGGCGAAACAGGAGCGTTCGTGGTGTGCATGGGGAAACACCTTGAAGGGAGTGGGCACAGGTTATTGCGCCTTCGCGTGCCAATAAATACGATGGATTGACCGTATTTATTTCAAAAGGCGCAACAATGGACACCCTCGAGGCGATGCGCGTGTTCGTGGCGGTGGTCGAGCGCAATGGCTTCAGTGCCGCCGCCCAGGCCCTGGACATGTCCACTGCCGGCGTCACCCGCCAGGTCGCCGCGCTGGAAAAGCGCCTGTCCACCCGCCTGCTCCACCGCACCACGCGGCGGGTCAGCCCGACCAGTGCCGGCGCGGCCTACTACGCCCAGTGCGTGCGCCTGCTGGCCGAGTTCGACGCGCTGGAAGCCAGTATCGGCGCACAGGCGCTGGAGCCCTCCGGCACGCTGCGCATCAACGCACCGGTCAGCTGGGGCATCGCCCGCCTCGGCCCGCTGCTGGCCAGCTACCGCGAACGCTACCCGCAGGTGGAACTGGACCTGGCCCTGTCCGACCGCCTGGTGGACATGGTCGAGGAAGGCTACGACGTGGCCATCCGCATCACCCGCGAGCCGGGCCCTACCCTGATCGCCCGCCGCCTGGGCGAATCGCGGGTGAGCCTGTGCGCCGCGCCGGCCTACCTGGCCGCACGCGGCACACCACAGACGCCACAGGAGCTGCAGGCCCACGCCTGCCTGAGCTACAGCTACTGGGCCGCTGGCGACCATTGGCCACTGCAGGGACCGGGCGGCGAAGTGAAGGTCTCGGTGAGCAGCCTGCTGCACGCCAACAACGGCGACGTGCTGCGCGAAGCGGCGATCGCCGGCATGGGCGTGATCCTGCAGCCCGATTTCCTGCTGGAAGACGCACTGGCCGATGGCCGCCTGGTGCGCGTCCTGCCCGAGTGGGAGGCCTCGCCGATCGGCATCTTCGCGGTCTATACCAGCCGCAGCCACCTGGCACCGAAGGTGCGCAGTTTCATCGACCACTTGGTGGATGCGGGGGTGTAGCCGAGTCTGGCGCTTGCCGGTAGTGCCGGCCGCTGGCCGGCAATCAGACACATCCCGGTCCTGGGCGAATGCCGGCCAGCGGCCGGCACTACCACTTAGGCAGCAACCTCATCCAGCGCGTCGATGATCTGTTCCAGCGGCGCCGGCCGGCCCAGCAGGTAGCCCTGCACCTGGTCGCAGCCGTGCGCAGCCAGCCAGTCCAGCTGTCCGGGCGTCTCCACGCCTTCGGCGATGATGGTCAGGCCCATGCTGTGGCCCAGTGACAGCAGCGCACGGCAGATCGAGGCATTGCGCGGGTTGGTTTCCACATCCGCCACGAAGCTGCGATCGATCTTCAGGATGTCCAGCGGCAGGTGCTGCAGGTAGGACATGCTGGAATAGCCGGTACCGAAATCATCCAGCGACACACTGATGCCCTGCTCGTGCAGGCGCTGCATGGTCTGCATCGCCTGCGCCGGCTTGCGCATCAGGCTGCTCTCGGTCAATTCCACGTGCAGCGCGCCGCGGGCCAGGCCGAACTCCTGCTGGGCGCGGGTGAACTCGGCCACCAGGTCGCTGTTGAAGAACTGCACGGCGGACACATTGACTGCGATCGGCAGCTCGCCCCAACCGGCCTCGACCAGCCGCCGCTGCGCCTTCGCCGCGGCGCGGATCACCCAGCGGCCCAACGCCAGGATCAGCCCGGTGTCCTCACACAGCTGGATGGACTCGTTGGGCGGGATGAAGCTGCCATCGGCCTGCGGCCAGCGCAGCAGAGCCTCCAGCGCCGCCGGGCTGCCATCGCTGGCGTGCCGGATCGGTTGGAAGTACAGCTGGAACTCGTTGTCGATGGCGGCGTGGATGCGCCCCGCCAGGCGCAGGCGATCGGCCAGCCGCGTGGTCACCGCCGCATCGAACCAGACCACCACGTTGCCCTCGGCGCGCGCCGCGTGCGCAGCCTGTGCGGCCATGCCGATCACCTGCTCGGCCGAGTGGCCATCACCCGGCACATGCACGGCCACACCGATGCGCGGCTCGAACTGGTGCAGCGAATCCTTGCCGCGCATCGGCGCCGATACGATCTGCAGCAGGTCGTCCAGCACGCGCTGGGTATCGTGGCCGGCACCGATGGCGAACACGAAGTCCTCCGCCGGCTGGAATGCCAGCGTGCCACAGCGCGCACCGAGGCCACCGAGCCGGGTCGCCATCGACTGCAGCACCGCATCGCCGATCTCGCGGCCCAGCGTATCGGCCACCAGCTGCAACCCGCGCAGCTGCACGAAGGCGATGGTGTAGCCCTCGTCCTGCTCGTCCAGCTGCTCGGTCAACGCGCGCACGTTGAGCAGGCCGGTGGCTGGGTTGTGCCGTGCCTGGTAGGCCAGGTCACGCTCGTAGGCCAACCGTTCGCTGACATCCTCGGCCAGCACCAGGCACGCCGGCTGGCCATCGAAATCGAGCCGGGACAGATGTGCGCGCACTTCAAACACGCTGCCGTCCTTGCGCCGGTGCAGGCGCACGGTGGCGTCCTGCAGTTCACCGACACGGGCCTTGGCGATTGCGCCCTTGACCTCGTCCCAGCCTTCGCGCGGGCGGATGTCGAGGATGCTCATCGCCAGGAATTCCTCGCGGCTGTAGCCGTACTGGCGCACTGCGGCGTCGTTGACCTCGATGAAGCGCAGCGTGTCCGGATCGAACACCCAGAACGGCGCCGGGTTGCGGTCGAACAGCAGGCGGAAGCGACGCTCCACTTCGCTCATCTGCTCGCGGGCCTGGTAGCGCTCGGTCAGATCGCTCAGCGCGCCGATCATGCGCCGCTCGCTGTCGGCCATTTCCACCCGCTGCCCACGCGCACCCACCCAGCGCACCTCGCCACCGGGCAGCACCAGGCGGAACACCTGGTCGAGCACCGCGCCACCGGCAAAGGCCTGGTCGAAGGCATGCTGCAGGCGCGCCGCATCATCGCGATGCACGCGCGCGAAGAAATCCGCCACCGGCAGCGCATCGGTCTGCACACCGAAGATCTCGCGCGCCAGCGGCGACCAGCGCAGCAGCGCGGCGTCTTCGTCCACATACCACGTGCAGATGCGGCCCACCTGGTGGGCCAGGCGCAGCTCGGCGTGGCCCGCCTTCAGCTCCTCGGCCATCGACTGCTGGTGGCGGGTGCTGCGACGTACGGCGTACAGCAGCACCAGCAGCACCACGATGTAGGCCAGTACGATCGCCACCGACGCCTGCAGGTACGGCCACCAGGGTGCCAGCACGTCCTCATCGGCCAACCCGACCTGCACCGCCAGCGGGCTGCGCTCCAGCGTGCTGATGGTGATGATGCGGGGCACGCCATCCACCGCGCCCGGCAGGCTGCCCAGCTCGACCACCGCCTGCTTGCCGAGCAGATCGCGGCGCGGCAGGTCGTAGCGACGGCCGACCGTACCATGCGGGTCCGGCACGCGGGCCAGCATGTAACCTTCGGCATCGCTGATCGAGACCAGTCCGTTCGGACCGACATCGAGGCCACCGATGATGCGCTGCAGCTCACCGCAGCGCAGCCGTGCCAGCAGCCAGCGGTCGCCGGCCATGGGCAGCGCCAGCGGCACCACCCAGCCGTCGTCGCTGGCACGCTGCGGCGGGCCGATGTACAGCGCGCTGCCCTGGCCACGGCGTTGCGGATCGGTCCACAGCGGCAGGTTCAGATCGCCCCTGCCGGCGGTGATCGAGCGACCATGGCGATCGAGCACGACGATGCTGTGCAGCTCGGCATGGCGGCGCAGCACGCCATCGATCGAAGCATCCAGCAGCGCCGGGGCCTGTGCGGGCACGCTGCGGAACAGTTCGGCGGCGTCGGCGGCGATGCCGGACATCGCCCGCTCCAGGTTGCGCAGTTCCAGTGCCAGCAGGCGCTCGCTGCCCACCGCCAGCGCGCGGCTCTGCCGCTGCGCGGCCTCCAGCCGGCGCTGGTGGTCGTTGATCAGCATGGTGGTCAGGCCGGCCACCAGCAACACGCCCAGCAGCACCCCGCCCCAGGTAATGGCGCGCAGTGGCCGGGCCAACGCCCGCTTCAGCGCGGGCATCGGTCGATCTTCCTTGTGCAGTCGGCTGGCTTCATGCGCGAACGAATCCTCCACGTCCCCGACCTCAACGGCCGGCGGACGCCATTCTTGACGCCTGACCCGCCCCCGCATGGCCACCTCCCCGTGTCCGCGCAGGGCTCCCGGGACCAGCATGCACCACACCGGTGACGGCGTGAAGATCGGTTCCGCGCGTTCAGCCAGATCCTGCACAGGGCAGGCCACGCCGTGGGGCCGCCAGACGGGCCGGGGCGGATTAGACTTGGTGTTTTCCGCTGCAAGAGAAGTCCATGTCCAAGCTGCGCCGTCCCACCCTGGCACTGGCCATCGTTGCCAGCCTGTCCCTGGCCGCCTGCGACCGTCCGGCCGAACCGTCGGCCGGCACCGCCACGCCGGCCGACGCCGCGCCCGCTGCGGCCAAGCCGATGCTGGGCAGCTTCGGCTTCGATGCCAGCGGCATGGACCGCAGCATTGCCGCCGGCGATGATTTCTTTGGTTTCGCCAACGGCACCTGGGTCAAGAACACCGAGATCCCGGCCGATCGTTCGCGTTTCGGCAGCTTCAACGTCATCGCCGAGAAGACCCTGGCCGACACCCGCGCGATCCTCGAAGGCGCCGCCGGCAACACCCAGGCCAGCGGTGACGACAAGATGATCGGCGACTACTACGCCGCCTACATGGACGAAGCCGGCATCGAGCAGCACGGCATCGCGCCGGTGCAGCCGCAGCTGAAGGCGATCGAGACCATCGCCGACAAGGCCGGCCTGGCGCGTGCCCTCGGCGGCGAGATGCGCGCCGACGTCGACCTGCTCAATGCCACCAACTTCTACACCGACCGCCTGTTCGGCCTGTGGGTCTCAGTCGACATGCTGCAGCCGGACCGCACCGCGCCCTACCTGGTGCAGGGTGGCCTGGGCATGCCGGACCGTGACTTCTACCTGGGCGGCGGCCGCATGGCCGAACTGCGCAAGCAGTACCAGGCCTATGTCGCGCAGATGCTGCAGCTGGCCGGCGTTGCCGATCCGGCCGGCAAGGCGCAGCGCATCCTCGCGCTGGAAACCAAGATCGCGCAGGCGCACGCCACCCAGGAAGAAACCAACGACGTGACCAAGGGTGCCAACCCCTGGACCCAGGCCGACTTCAATGCCAAGGCGCCGGGCATGGACTGGAACGCCTTCCTTGATGCGGCCGCGCTGGGCAACCAGCAGGACTTCATCGTGTGGCAGCCCAAGGCCGTGGCCGGCCTGTCCAAGCTGGTCGCCACCGAGCCACTGGAGGTGTGGAAGGACTACCTGGCCTTCCACGCGCTGGACCGCGCCGCCGCCTACCTGCCGAAGAAGTTCGCCGACGCCCGCTTCGCCTTCCATGGCACCGCGCTGAGCGGCACGCCGCAGCAGAGCGACCGCTGGAAGCGTGCCGTCGATGACGCCAACCACGCGATCGGCGAAGCGATCGGCAAGCGCTACGTCGAAAAGCACTTCGACGCCAAGACCAAGGAGCGCGCGGACGAGATGGCGAAGAACATCATCGCCGCCTTCGCCAAGCGCATCGATGCGCTGTCGTGGATGTCGCCACAGACCAAGGCGCATGCCAAGGCCAAGGTGACCGGCCTGACCGTGGGCATGGGCTACCCGGAGAAGTGGCGCGACTACACCGGCCTGGAGATCCGCCGCGATGACGCACTGGGCAACGCACAGCGCGCCGAGCTGTTCGAGTACCAGCGCAACATCGCCAAGCTGGGCAAGCCGGTCGAGCACACCGAATGGGCGATGCTGCCGCAGACCATCAACGCGATGAACGTGCCGCTGGAAAACCGCCTGGTGTTCCCGGCCGCGATCCTGCAGCCACCGTTCTTCGACGGCGCCGCCGACGACGCGGTGAACTACGGTGCGATCGGCGCCGTGATCGGCCACGAGATCAGCCACGGCTTCGACAATGCCGGTGCGCTGTTCGACGAGACCGGCAAGCTGCACAACTGGTGGACCGCTGAGGACCTGAAGCAGTTCAACGCCGCCGGTGACGCGCTGGCCGCACAGTTCAGCAGCTACGAACCGTTCCCGGGCGTGCACGTGAACGGCAAGCTGACCCTGGGCGAGAACATCGCCGACGTGGCCGGCCTGGGTACCGCCTACGACGCTTACCAGCTGTCGCTGCAGGGCAAGCCGGGCCAGACCCTGGAAGGTTTCACGCCGGACCAGCGCTTCTTCCTCGGCTTCGCCCAGGCGTGGCGCAGCAAGAGCCGCGAACAGGCGCTGCGCAATTCGCTGCTGACCGATGTGCATGCACCGGGCCAGTTCCGCGCACTGACCGTACGCAACATCGACGCCTGGTACCCGGCGTTCGAAGTGAAGGAAGGCCAGAAGCTGTACCTGGCCCCGGACAAGCGGGTCAAGGTGTGGTGATGTAACCGGAACGGGCGCCGCAAGGCGCCCGTTTCATTTCCCGGTAGCTGCCAACCTTGGTTGGCACATGCCTCGCCCTGGTAGCTGCCAACCTTGGTCGGCACATGCCCCGGCTCTGGTAGCTGCCAACCTTGGCTGGAAAATGCCTCGGCTCTGGTGGGTGCCGACCTTGGTCGGCACGGGGTAGGAATCCACGCATGGCGTGGATCTACCGGCGGGTGGTGGCAACCATCAGCAGAGCGCTCGCAGCCAACACCGCGGCAACCCACAGATTCGCATGCAGGCCCATGCCATCCAGCAGCCGGCCACCGCCCCACGCCCCGAGCGCGATGCCCACATTGAACACACCAACGTACAGCGCGGTGGCGATCTCCACGGCCTGCGGCAGCGCCTTCATCATCCAGCTCATCAGGCCCACCGACACACCACCGTAGGCCAGGCCCCACAGCAGCAACACCGCAATGCCACCACTCGGCGTGCCACCCACCCACAGCAACAGCAGCGGCGTCAGCAGCAGGCCCGACGCGATCGCCAGCAGCGTGCCGCGTGGATGCCGCGCCGCCAGCGGCCCAGCGATGAAGTTGCCGGCGATGCCGGCCAGGCCGTAGGCAAACAGCAGCGCACCGATCCACGACGCATCCACACCCGATACGGACGTCAGCAGCGGCCGCACATAGGTGAACGCGATGAAGTGCCCTGCCACCAGCAGCAGGGTCAGCCAGAGTCCTCGCTGCAGGCCGCGATGACCGAGCTGCTGCACGAACTGCCGCGCCTGCACCGATGTGCTGACCGGCAACGCCGGAACCACGCGCAGATGCAGCAGCATCACCGCCGCGCTGAACAGCGCCATCGCCGCGAACGCGCAGCGCCAGCCCAGTGCATCGCCGATCAGCGCGCCCAGTGGCACGCCCAGCACCGATGCCGCGGCCACGCCGCCGAAGATGATCGAGGTGGCGAGGCCGATGCGGTGGGCCGGCACCAGGCGCGCGGCCAGACCGCCGGCGATGGCCCAGATCCCGCCCATGCAGAACCCCACCAGTACGCGCGCGGCCAGCAGCCAGCCGATGCCCGGTGCCAGCGCCGAAGCGATGTTGGCGACCAGCAGAAGTGCAAGCAGCGCACACAGGATGCGACGGCGATCGATGCCACCCGCCGCGATCACCACCAGCGGCGCGAACAGCGCCGCCAGCAATGCCGGCAGTGAGATCATCAGGCCGGCGGTACCGGTGGAGGCGCCGAGGCTTTCGGCGATCGGCGTCAGCAGGCCCACCGGCAGCATTTCGGTGGTGACCACCGAGAACGTGGCGAGGCCGACTGCGGAAACCGCCCACCACGGAGGGCGGACAACCGGCGCGACGTGCGCGGGCGAAGAGACACTCATGGGACGATTCCTTCAGCGGAAATGGATGCAGCTGCGCCGCGCAGCACGCGTTGCAGCAGCAATGCGAACAGCAGCACGACGGCGCCTGCCGCCAGCGCGACGATGAAGCCGCTGCGAACGCCACCGGCGTCCACGCTCTGCCCGGACAGCGCCGCCCCCAGCGCCACACCGATGTTCAGTCCGGCCAGCAACCAGGTCATGCCTTCGGTAAGGCGCGCTTCGGGCACGCGCTGTTCGACCAGCGACATCGCCACGATCATCGTCGGCGCGAAGAACAACCCGGCCACCAGCACGGCCACGGCCAGCGCCGGCAGGCTGCCGACCCACAGCAGTGGCAGCGTGGTCAGCGCGGTGGCCGCTGCGCCCAGCAGCAACAGGCGCTGCAGCGGCGCCTGCAGCTTCAGCGCGCCGAACAGCAGGCCCGACGCACAACTGCCCAGCGCATAGGCCGACAGCACCACGCTGGCCGCGAGTGGCTGTCCCCGCTGTTCGGCGAAGGCCACGCTGGTGATGTCGACGGTACCGACAATCACACCCATCGCCAGCATCAGCAACGCCAGCAGGCGGATCTCCGCTTGCCGCAGCAGCGAGCGCGAGGGTGTTGCGCCTTCGCCGCGCTGCAGCGGTGGTTCGGTACCGCGCTGCAGGACCAGTGCGGTCACCCCGAGCACCAGCAGCAGGGCCGCGGCCAGCACGCCGGCCTGCGGCCATACCGCCACCGACAACCCGACCGACAGCGGCGGGCCGGCAATGAAGGTGACCTCGTCGAACACGGTCTCCAGCGAGTACGCGGTCTGCAGTTGCGGGCGACCGCGGTGGATCGCGGTCCAGCGCGCGCGCACCATCGCCGACACGCTGGGCATGCAGCCGGCCAGCATCGCTGCGACGAACAGCATCCAGTCCGGCGCGGCCAGCAGCGTGCATGCGAGCAGCAACAGCAGGCCGGCCGCACTGGCCGCCGTGGCCCACGGCAGCACCCTGCGCTGCCCGCGCCGGTCGACCCAGCGCGACACCTGCGGCGACAGCAACGCGTAGGTCAGCACGAAGGTGGCCGACACCGCGCCGGCCAGCGCATAGCTGCCGCGCAGCTGCGACAGCAGGGTGATGATGCCGATACCGGTCATCGGCAGCGGCAGGCGTGCCAGCAGCCCGGCCAGAGCGAGGCCGGCGGTGCCGGGGGCAGCGAACAGGTCGCGATAGGGGGTGGCCATCAGGATCTCCAGGGCAGCGGCTTGCCTGGCGCGTGCGGCGCCACGACAATACATACAGAGCGTATGAATAAGAGGCTACATTCATACGCGTCGTATGTAAATAATCATGCACTGCGTATGTAAGGAGCTCCGTATGGTTCGCCGCACCCGCGCCGAGATGGAAGAAACCCGCGCCAGCCTGCTGGACACCGCCCGCCGGGTGTTCAGCGAGCATGGCTATGCCGCCACCTCGATGGATGACCTGACCGCCCAGGCCGGTCTGACCCGGGGTGCGCTCTACCACCACTTCGGCGACAAGAAGGGCCTGTTGGCGGCGGTGGTCGCCCAGCTCGATGCCGAGACCGACCTGCGCCTGCAGGCGATCAGCGATCGCGCGGGTGATGCCTGGGACGGCTTCGTACAGCGCTGCCGTGCCTATCTGGAGATGGCGCTGGAACCGGAGATCCAGCGCATCGTGCTGCGTGATGCGCGCGCGGTACTGGGTGGCGCCTCACCGGAATCGCAGCGCCACTGCGTGCACTCGATGCAGCGCCTGATCGAACAGTTGATCGCGCAGGGCGTAGCGGTGCCGGTGGATGCGCAGGCGCTGGCATCGCTGATCTACGGCAGCCTGGCCGAGGCCGCGTTCTGGATCGCCGAGGGCGAGGACGGTGATGCGCGCCTGCGGCAGGCAACGGCGGCGCTGGAGATGTTGTTGCGTGGGTTGAAGGTGGCCGGGTAACGCCGATCCGCGCGTGGCGTGGACCTACTGCGGAATCAGCTCGGGTAGAGGCCAACCTTGGTTGGCGCTTCTGCAGCACTGCGCGAAATGCGTGCCGACCAAGGTCGGCAGCTACCAGAACCATGGTGTCAGTAGATCCACGCCATGCGTGGATGAAGCTCTATCGCGCAACGCGTGCCAACCCAGGTTGGCACCTACCGGAGCATTTCGGGCCACTCGCGCAACACCGCTGCCGGCACGCCCATCCGCGCGCAGGCGCGGCTGGCCAGGCCGTCGGGCAGCGCACGGCGGAACAACGGCGCCATGCCCTGCATCAGCTTCGCCGACGCTGCAGCTTGTGCGCGCTGGCGCGCATTGCGTTCCAGCATGCCTTCGGCCCAGTCCGGCAGCAGCGCCGCACCGGCGCCGAGGAACACTTCGCGCGACAGGCCCGGCACCGGTACCGGCAGGCGCACGCCGGACAGTACCTCCAGCACCTCGCGCGAGCGTTCGTCGACGCGCAGCTCCGGCTGCCGCGCGCAGAAATAGGCGGCCACTTCCGCTTCACTGCGCGGCACATCCACCGCGCCCAGTGCCTCGGCCACGCAGCGATACTCGTCGTAGTAGCGATCGGCGATGTGCGCCGGCACCTCGCGTCCGTAACGGCGGAAGCCCTGCAGGAAGCCGAAGGCCTCGGTCACATGCACCCAGGTCAGCAGCTGCGGATCATCGGCGGCATAGGCCTCGCCCTGCGCGGTCTGGCCGCGGATCTGCGCATGGATGCGGCGTACCTTCGCCACCAGCGTCTCGACTTCGCCGGCAGGCGCATAGCTGGTGCCGGCAACGAACGCGGTGGTGCGGCGCAGGCGGCCCACCAGGTCCTGGCGGAAGTTGGAATGGTCATAGACCCCGGCCAGCGCGCGCGGGTGCAGGGTCTGCAGCATCAGGGCGCACAGGCCTCCGGCCAGCATCGACGGAAATTCCGCATGCAGCCGCCAGGTGACGCTGTCCGGGCCGAACCAGCCCGGGTCACCCAGCGGGTGGTCGTAGTCGATGCCGCTCTGGCCACGCGGGAAGGCCTCCAGGACCCAGCGCCGGATCGGCGCGGTCACGGGGCGGGAGAGTCGCTGCAGCAGAGCCGGCATCACAGGTCCAGGAGAGGCGGAAGAACGGCCACGCGTTGCGCGGTCGGCCCCGATTCTGGTCGATCACGACGCCGACGGCGAGTCTCCGCACTCAGCAACGGTTTCATGTGCGGCTGCAGCATGTTTCACCCTGCGACATCCTGTCGCAGGCTGCGACGATGATGCTGCGCCGCAGCAGCATTCACCTATTCAGACAAAACCCTTACGCCGCTAGGCATTCCGCCCATTGCACGGCTCGCTGGAAGTGCTAGAACTGAACCCGCCACACCGTCCAATGCTGATCGACGCACGTTCCACAAGGAGCCAGCCATGATTGCTTTGTTCAAGGGTTTGGGACTACTGCTTCGCGACAACGAGCTCTACAGCAGCCCGTTCGACAAACAGGTCGCGCACTGGCGCAATCTGAGCGAGCAGCAGATCCGCGATGAAGTGGCTGTGCTGGCCCAGGCCAAGTGCCAGTGGCTGATCGCCTCGATCGTCGGCTGGCAGGCGGCTTCGCTGCTGATCCTCGGCCTGATCACCAACTACCTCTGGCGCGACGATTACCACATCACCTTCACCCGCGTGGTCGTGGTGTTCGGTTCGTGGATCTCGATCCTGTTCGTGATCTGGTTCATGGCCAACATGTTCGACCGCACCGCCGGTTTCGAGCGCTGGATGAAGGCCTTCAACAGCCGTGCCCGCATCAGCTCCAAGGCCGACAGTGTCGAACATGTGGCCGAGGCGCTGGACCTGGCCGAGCACTATCCGGAAGTGCTGGACTACAAGCAGGCGGTCACCGCCCGGCGCGAACTGCGCCATGAGGACATCCGCATCATGACCGAGATCGGGCGCATGAAGCAGCACTCCGAACTGGTCGGTCGCCTCAACCATGTCGGCGAGAACGAGCACCACCACGACCTGACACTGCAGCCTGCCTACTGACCCTTCAGGGAAGCGGGGGGACCCACAATGCCACCGTGATCACTCACGGTGGCATTGTTCTATCGGGTCCTGGCTGACGCATTGGCGGAAGCCCTCGGGCAGGTCGCGCATCGCCTCGGTCTGTCCCACCGCCACTGCGAACCGGCGCAGCGGTGGCTTCGCGCATGCCGCATCGGTACTGCAGGCAGGGTCCAGCACCAGGTAGTGGCATTGGCCGCTGCTGCTGGCGATGCACTGGAACCGCGCCTCGCCATCGGCCACTGTGCCCTTGCTGTACAGCGTGTCCACGCCATTGGCACGGGTGCGGGTGATCGAGGTGTTGCTGGACTTCTCGCAGCCGGCCAATGGCAGCGCGGCAATGCAGGCAAGCAGGAACAGGCGCATGGTGCCTCCAGGGTGCGGCTACATGCCGCGGAACAGGCTCATGAACGGTTGGCTGACCACCAGGGTCTCGGCACGCCCCCGCAGGCGAAGCACGCCGCGGCCGGTATCGTCGCGGCTGACCGCCGCCACCGCCTTCATGTTGACGATGGTCGAACGATGGATCTGGCGGAAGTGCTGCGGATCGAGCACTTCCAGCAGCTCGCGCAACGGGGTGCGCAACAGGCTCTCACCGGCCGCGGTCACCACGGTGGTGTACTTGTTGTCGGCGCGGAAGTAGGCCACGTCCTCCAGCATGATCAGCTGCGTCTCGCGGCCGTTGCTGGCGGTGATCCAGGCCAAGGGCGGGCGCTCGGCAGCGCCCTGCGATGGGCCCAACCGCTGCAGCAGGCGTTCGAGTACGGCATCGTCCTGGCGCGTTGATGGCAGCCGCGAGAGGATGCGTTCGCGCGTGGCCAGCAGGCGCTCGTCGCTGACCGGCTTCAGCAGGTAGTCCATCGCGCCCTGCTCGAACGCGTCGATGGCGTACTGGTCGTAGGCGGTCACGAACACCACCTGGGTGCGCGGGCTCAGCTCGGACAGCGAACGCGCCACTTCGATGCCGCTGATGCCGGGCATGCGGATATCGAGGAAGGCAATGTCCGGTTGCTTCTCGGCCAGTTGTTCCAGCGCACTGGCACCATCCTCGCACTCGGCCACCAGCTTCAGTTCCGGCCACAGCCGGCCCAGCTGTTGCACCAGTGATTGCCGCAGCAGTTCCTCATCCTCAGCGATCAGCGCTTCAAGCGGCATGGCTGCGCTCCTTGTTCGACTGCGGCAGGGTCATGGTCGCGGCCACGCCGCTGGGGAAGTTGGCGACGATCGCCACACCGGCCTGCTCGCCGCAGGTCAGGCGCAGGCGCTCGCGCAGGTTTTTCAGCCCGATGCCTGTACCACTGGTGCCCTGGCCGAAGCCGAGGCCATCGTCGGCCACCGTCACCGTCACATGGTCATCGAAGCCACGCGCCAGGATCCAGATCGTGCCGCCGCCGGGCTTCGGTTCCAGGCCATGCTTGATCGCGTTTTCCACCAGCGTCTGCAGCGCCATCGCCGGCAGGTGCACGCCGTGCAGATCGTTCGGCACCTGCACCTCCACCGCCAACCGCGCGCCCATGCGGATGCGCAGGATCTCCAGATAGGCGCGGGTACGTTCCAGCTCCACGCCCAGCGTGGACACCGATTCATCCACCTGCGGCAGCGAGCTGCGCAGGTACTGGATCAGATGGCCCAGCATCTGCTCGGCGCGCGCCGGGTCGGTGCGGGTCAGCACCTGCGCATTGGCCAGCGTGTTGTAGAGGAAGTGCGGTTCCACCTGCGCATGCAGCAGGCTCAAGCGCGCCACCGACAGCTCCTTCTCTACCTGGGTCTGTTCGGCCGCGGCCTGCTCGTCGCGGCGCTGGTCGGCAACACGTCGGCTGATCGCGCGGGTAACCGCTTCGGCGTTCTCGAAGTTGCTGCCTTCGTCCAGCGCCAGCAGGTCGGCCCACCAGCCGGCATCCGGTTCGAACAGCAGGGTGACCGTGCTGGTGCCCTGCCCCGGCGTGACCGTGGCCAGCACGCTGTTGCGCTTGATCGCCAATCGCGCCGGCAGGTTCCAGCGCGACGGCTGGCGGCCATTCCAGAGATCGACCCGGCGAACGTAAGCGCGCACCTGCAGGCTGCCGGCCGAACTCTCCACGTCTTCGACGCGCGGCAGTTCAGCGATCGCCGCTTCCACCACGGCGTAAGCCTGGCCGGCATCCATCGGCAGCTCCACCTGGCGGCGCTGGCGCCCGGACAGCGTGGTCGAATCCAGCCGGCCGGCGACCAGCCAGACCCGTCGTACATGGGTGATCGCGCTGCCCAGCGCGGAGATCATCAGGAACATCGCCAGCAGGCCGAAGACCCAGCCCGGGCCATCGTTCATGCCGCTGAAGATGCCGCTCCAGACCATGCCGGCGACAACCAGCGCGGCGGCCCAGGCCAGCAGGTGGCGGATCAGGAGAGAGAGGCTGGCGAACACGGCGGCGCCTTGGAGGAAGGGGGTGAGCCGAGCATAGGGCGGCCCGCCGGGCAAGCAAGCGGGCTGCGACGAAGGCCGGAAAAGTGGGGATGGAAGCCGTTCTGGTAGAGCCGGCGGCTGGCCGGCTCTCCATGACCTCCGCAAGCATCACAAAGTTGCCGGCCAGCGGCCGGCACTACCCGGGAGGCGCCGGGCGAACCCGGCGCATTCCCTTACTTGCGCTGGTCGGCGCTGGCGTCACGCACAGCGCGGAACGATTCGTCCTTGCTCCAGTTCGGCCAGCTGCGCGAGTTGGCCAGCTGGTTGCCCAGCGTGTACAGCACTTCCAGGTCGCGGGCGGCACCGGCGAACACCCAGTCCGGCTGCCATTCGTCGCCCTGCTGGTGGTAGCGCTTGGCGGTGTAGTCCTCGGAGGCCTTCTTGCCTGCGGCCACGCCACCGTCCACCCAGTCCTGGCCGGCCGACCAGGACAGCGCCGGCACGCCGCGCTTGGCGAACGGGAAGTGGTCGGAGCGGAAGAACAGGCCCGCTTCCGGCTTCGGGTCCGGCGTGTAGCGGATGTCCCAGCCCTTGGCCACGTCCTTCAGCTGGTCCAGCAGCTCGAAGCGCGCGGCACCGTAGATGCCGAAGTCACGTGACGGCCCGAACGGCGCCATGCCGTCCATGTTGATCACCGCCACGGTCTTTTCCAGCGGATACAGTGGATGGGTAGCGTAGTACTCCGAACCCAGCAGGCCCTTCTCCTCGGCGGTGACCGCCAGGAACAGCACCGAGCGCTGCGGGCGCTTCTGCTTGGCAAAGCCACGGGCCAGCTCGATCAGCGAGGCGGTACCGCTGGCGTTGTCCAGTGCGCCGTTGAAGATGCGGTCGCCACGTGCGTCCGGTTCACCCACGCCGATGTGGTCCCAGTGCGCGCTGTAGATGATCGTCTCGTCCGCGTGGGTGCTGCCCTCCAGGCGTGCGGCCACGTTGTGCGAGGTGATCACATCGGTCTTCACCGCGTACTTCGCGTCCAGGCTGGCGCCGGTCAGCGGCACCGGGGTGAAGTCACGCTGCTGCGCCTTCTTCTTCAGCGCCTCGAAGTCCTGTCCGGCCGAGCGGAACAGCTCCACCGCCAGGTCACGCTGGATCCAGCCTTCCAGCAGTGGGTGGCTTTCCGCCGGGTTGTCGCGCACCACGTCGAACATGGTGTTGGTGTTGGAACCGGCCACGGTGGCCCAGCCATACGACGCCGGCGCGGTCTCGTGCACGATCAGCACGCCCAGCGCACCCTGGCGGGCGCCTTCTTCGTACTTGTAGGTCCAACGGCCGTAGTAGGTCATGCCCTTGCCGTCGAAATCACCCTGGCCGGTCTCGAAGTCCGGGTCGTTGATCAGCACCACGGCGATCTTGCCCTTCAGGTCCACGCCCTTGAAGTCGTCCCAGTTGCGCTCCGGCGCCTTCACGCCGTAGCCGAGGAACACCAGCGGGGCCTTGCTGATGTCGACGTTGCTGGCGCCGTTCATGGCGGCGCGCACGGCGATCTGCTTGCCCTGCTCCAGCGCAACGGTCTTGCCGCCCTGGTGCAGCGCCAGCTGCGGTGCGCCGACGATGTCACCCTTGCGCAGCGGCACGGCCTGGGTCCACAGGCGCTTGCCGTCCTTGAGGTCACCGCCCGGCTGCAGGCCGGCATCGGCGAACTGCTTGCTGAGATAGGCGATGGTCTTCTCTTCACCAGCGGTGGCCGGCGAACGGCCTTCGTAGGCATCGGAGGCCAGTTCCTTGACGTCGGCGGAGATCCGCGCGCCATCGAATTTCGGGGTGGCCGCCATCAGTGCGCTCGACACCGACAGGGCCAGCACGCCCAGTACCACTCGTTTCATTGCTCTCTCCAGCAGGGAAATCCTACTGGAGTGTAAAGGGATTCGGAAAGGCGGGGTCAGATCCCTCTCCCGACGGGAGAGGGATCTGACCCCGATGGTCATCCTGGTGCTTGCGCGCGGGACAGCAGGTGCTCGCGTTCGCGCGTGTTGCCGGTCAGCGCGGCGGCGGCGGCAAATGCACTGCGGGCATCCTCAAGGCGACCCAGCTGCTGTAGCAGCTCACCACGCACCACCTGCAACGGTGCGTAATCGCGCAGTCGCGCATCGTCCAGCAACGGCTGCAGCTGCGCCCATGCCGCGAAGGCACCTTCGCTGCGCAGCACCGCCACCACCCGGTTCAATGCAACCACCGGTGACGGCTGCACCTGCAGCAGCTGCGTATAGAGCGTGGCAATGCGTGGCCAGTCAGTCGCTTCAGCGCGGCGTGCGGCCGCATGGCAGGCCGCGATGCGTGCCTGCAGCACATAAGGATCATCGCCGCCACCGGCGGCCAGCGCACGTGCCAGCACCTGCTGCCCGCGCTCGATCTGCAGCCAGTCCCAGCGCACCCGGTTCTGCTGGTCCAGCAGCACCGGTGCACCCTCCGCATCGGTCCGCGCCGCCACACGCGATGCCTGCAGTTCCATCAGCGCCAGCAGGCCCAGTACCGGTGGCACCGGCAGCCGGTGCGCCAGGATGCGCGCCAGCCGCAGCGCCTCCTCGCACAACGCCGGGCGCATCCAGTCATCGCCGGCGCTGGCCGCATAGCCTTCGTTGAACACCAGGTAGATCGCCTCCAGCACCGAGGCCAGCCGTTCGGGCATCGCCTCCGCGCGCGGCACTTCATAGGGTACCTGCTTCTGCGCCAGCGTGCGCTTGGCACGTACGATGCGCTGGGCAATGGTGGGCTCGGGTTGCAGGAAACCACGGGCGATCTCGGTGGTGGTCAGGCCACCGAGCAGGCGCAGGGTCAATGCCACCCGCGCGTCGGCCGGCAATACCGGATGGCAGGCCACGAACATCAGCCGCAGCAGGTCGTCACCCAGGTCATCCTCCAGCGCCTGGCTGTCATCCGGCGCCGGCAGGGGGGCCGGATGCAGTTCCTCGCCCCATTGCGCATGCTGCTGCGCCACCCGCTGGTGCTGGCGCAGCACATCGATGGCACGGTTGCGCGCGGTGGTCATCAGCCAGGCTCCGGGATTGTCCGGGATGCCCTGCTCCGGCCAGCGCTCCAGCGCGGCCAGCCAGGTGTCCTGGGCCAGCTCCTCGGCACGGCCGACATCGCCACCGAGCAGCCGCGCCAGGCGCGCGATCAACACCGGCGACTCCATCCGCCAGAGGGTTTCCAGACGCTGCGTCAGTGCGGGATCAAGCATGCGCCGATCACAGCACGCACGCGTGGCCCGCACAAGCGCCGTGGCTCACGCTTCGACAATGGGCCTGAAGCCGCCCCAGAACATGCGCCTGGTGTCGAACGGCATGTCCTTCGGGCCCAGCGACGCCAGCCGCGGGTCCGCCATCACTTTCGCGTTGATACGGTCGCGCGCCGCGCGCGAACGGAACACCACGAAGGCGACGATCACCGTTTCGCCCGGTTTTGCCTTGACCGCGCGCGGGAACGAGGTGCTCTTGCCCGGCTCCACGTCGTCGGCCACGCACTCCATGTACTGCAGCGCGCCATGGTCCTTCCACACCGCGCCGGCCTTGCGGGCAAGGCGGCGGTAGGCCGCCACCTTGTCCTGCGGGCACGGCAGCACGTAAGCATCCACGTAAGCCATGAGGTGTCTCCCTGCGGCGACCGTCAGCCCGGCTCGCCGTCCATGTGTGCGATTTCCCAGAGATGACCGTCCAGGTCCTGGAAGCCGCGCTGGTACATGAAGCCATAGTCACGCGCCGGTTGCGGCTCGCTGGCGCCCGCCGCGAGCGCCTTGTCCACCATCACATCCACCGCCTTGCGACTGTCGGCTGACAGGCAGGTGATCACTTCGGTCTGCTGATGTGCGTCGGCGATCGACTTGTTGGTGAACTGCCTGAAGAACGGCTGGGTCAACAGCATCACGTAGATGCTCTCGCTGATCACCATGCAGGCCGCATCATCGTTGGTGAAGGTCGGGTTGAAGCTGTAGCCCAGCGCGGCGAAAAAGGCCTTGGAGGCATTCAGATCCTGCACGGGCAGGTTGACGAAGATCATCTGCGGTTGCGGTGCACTCATCGGTGAAGCTCCTTGTGGATGGAAGAAAGAGGGATCAGGGCTGCTTCATGCAGTTGACCATCCACGGCTTGCCGTAGCGGTCGATCAGCATGCCCCAGCGGTGCGCCCAGAACGTTTCGGCGATCGGCATCTGCACCTGGCCACCTTCGGCCAGCGCCGCGAACACGCGTTCGGCTTCTTCGATGCTGTCGACGTCGACATTGATGGTGGTCGAGCCCCCCTCACCACCACCCGGACCGTCGGCCGCCATCAGGATGGCGCTGCCGATCTCCAGCTGGCTGTGTGCGACATGGTCCAGGGTCTGCGCCGGCATCTCGTTGCAGCCGGGCATGCCATCGGACGGCGGCATGTCGCGGTACTTCATTTCCGAGGTGACCTGGCCACCGAGTGCCTTGGCATAGAACGCCATCGCGTCGTGGGCCTGGCCGCTGAAGCCAAGGAAGGGAATCAGTCTCATCGCACTACTCCGTTGAGTGTTGCAGGGGGGTGACACCGGGCATGCCCGGCAGATGTGAAGCAGGTAACGGGTCAGCCTTCCAGCTGTGCACGCAGACGCTGTTCCTGCTGCTGTAATTCGGGGGTGAAGGCCTCACCGAAGTCTTCAGCGGAGATCAAGGGGCGCAGCTCCAGCGTGCCGCCACTGCCGAAGGGCGCACGGCTGGCCCATTCGACCGCCTCGTCCAGCGAGCGCACGTCCCACAACCAGAAACCGGCGATCTGTTCGCCCGCAGGGCCAAACGGACCGGCCTCGACCTTGGGCGCGCCGCCGCCGAAATGAATGCGACGTCCGCGCTGGGTGGCATGCAGGCCTTCACCGGCCAGCATGATGCCGGCGGCCACGAGTTGTTCGTTGAAGGCGCCCATTTCGGACAATTCCCGTTCGCTGGGCATGCGGCCGGCTTCGGAGTCGGCGTTGGCCTTCACGATCACCATCACTTTCATTGCGGTCTCCCGTGGGGACGCGTGGTGCGTGCCCTTCACTGGTTACAACGAACCAGGGGGCTGGGAATCGACACGTTCTCTGAGAATTATTTCTTCCGTGGAAAGCGCGCCTTCGGCGGGGGTCGGCGAACGGCGGAGCCCCTCCGTGGTGGGGTTGGGTTGGTCGCTGAAAACTGGTTTCCTGTGGATGGTCCGGGCGGGTGGGATTGGCGGGGACGCCGTGAACCCATCCTTGGGGGCTTAGCCGCGGCTTGCTCGTGTGCGCTGTCCTGCGCACACGGCAAGACCGGGGTTGGGCGTCTTGCCCAACCCGCCCGAGGCATGCCTCGGGCCCATGCCGCGGATACCCCGCCAACCCCACCCGCCCGGCCCAGACAGATTCCGGTAGCCGAGCCACCACGGGAAGATCAAGAGAAACGGCAGAAGCAAAGGCAACAACAACAGCGGTTGGCTGGCGGCCTCGGCTTTGCGAGCGAAGCGACCCGCTTTTGCTCTTGTTTGTGATTTTCCGTGGTGGGCGCCGCGGGAACCTGTCCAGGGCCGGGTGGGTAGGCGGGGCGGGGGTGTCCGCGGCATGGATGCCGCGGCCAAGCCCCCATGGACGGGTTCACGGCGTCCCCCGACCCGCCTACCCACCCGGCCAAGCCCAAGAATCACACTGTAGCCCCACCACGGAGGGGCTCCGCCGTTCGCCGATCACCCGCCGCAGGCGGCCTTTCGCGCTGCAGCATGCCGGCAGGCAAACCTGCGCCATCATGGACACCCCGCCCCCGCCTGGACCGTGCCATGCAGCAGTATCTGCTTCTGATCTACATCGAGCCTGCCCTGCTGCAGGCCTTGCCCACCGAAGAATTCAACGCGCTGATGCGCGACTGCCTGGCCCACGCCGACAAACTGCAGGCCGAAGGCACGCTGCTGGCCGCACAGAAGCTGCAGCCGGTCGACACCGCGCAGACCCTGCGCGTGCGCGATGGCCACAGCCGCGTACTGGATGGCCCGTTCGCCGAAACCCGCGAACTGCTGGCCGGCTTCAACCTGATCGTCGCCCGCGACCGCGACGAAGCCATGCGCATCGCCCGCGATTTCCCGTGGGCACGCTTCGGCAGCATCGAGGTGCGGCCGCTGGAAGACATGGACGCCGAGCGCGAACGCTGCGGCGCCCCGGCTGCGGCTATGGCAGCAGCCGTACTCTGATCTCGCGCGGGCCCACGCCTTCGTTGCCGCTGTAGTCGCGCACGCTGGCGCGCACGGTGTACTCGCCCGGTGGCAATGCCGCGGGCTGCCAGCGCCCGGTTTCCATCAGGCCATCACGCACGGTGTTGGTGGCCAGGTAGCGGAAGCGGGTCACCGCGCTGCCATGCACGGTGATGCCGCTGTCCGGCGCGTAGGCCACGCGCACCGCTTCGTTCTGCGGCGGCATCCGGTTGAACACGATGTTCCAGCGCGGTTGCTCGTAGCCCTGCAGCGGCTGCCCGGCAGCATCAAGGATCTGGTAGCCCACCTGGTACATGCCCAGGCGGCGGCGCGGCAGGTTGTTGTCGACCTGGTCCCAGGCCTCGACCACGATCTGCACGCCGCGGCCCTGCCGCGCCACCATCACCACGCCGTCGCTGCCTGCGGTCATCGGCTGGTCGTTGTCGTCCAGCAGGGCCACATCGGTGATGCGCGGCGCGAAGTGGTCGGCGTAGTTGTGGAAGCCCAGCGCCACCGCGTTGGTTTCGAAGCCGCCGGTTCCTACGGCCAGATGCACGTGCGCCTGGTTGTTGATGCTGCCCAGGCGATCACCGACGTGGATGCGCATGCCGCGACGCACGCGCATCCGTTCCAGCTTGCCCTGCTCGTCGTACAGCGCCTGCCAGCGCGCATCGAAGGGCTGGTCGCGCGGGGTGCGGCCGACCCGCATGTGAATGTACTTGAGGCGGTCCACGGCCAGGCCCTCGGCCTGCCCACCCAGGCTCCACGCCGCTACCGGGCTGCTGATCTTGCCATCGGCGATCGCCAGCACGGTCTGGCCGACATCACCGCGCACATCGAAACCGCCATGCAGGTGGTGGCGGCTCTCGCCCTTGAAGTTGCCGCGCACCTCGCCCAGCGTGCCGACCACCTCATGCCAGCCGTCCTGCGGTGCCAATGGCCAGCGCCCACCGGTGTCCGGCAACGCTGCATCGGCAGCGGGCCCGACCAGCGCCGGTGCCGGCAGGTCACCCACCGGCAGCGGGCGCAGGCGGTGCAGGCGATAGCTGGCGGAATCGGCGACCAGCACGCTGCCGTCGGCATCCATCGCCAGCCCACTCGGGCGGGCCAGGCGTGGCAGGCGGCCGTTGCCCACCAGCGCGATCTGGTGGCCCTGCGGTGTCACCTGCACGACGCGGCCATCAAGGTCACCCACGTACAGCACGCCGTCGTGCGTGGTGGCCAGCGACAGCGGCCCATTGATCACGCCGCCATCGCCCAGCAGCGTGCTGACCGTGCCATCGGCACCGACCCGACGCACCGCGTTGTTGAACAGGTCGGCCACCAGCAGCGCGCCGTGCGCATCGAAGGCCAGCGCCACCGGGGTATCGAAGCGTGCATCGCCCGCCAGACCATCGGCCAGACCCGGGCGCTCGCCGCCGGCCAGGGTGCGCACATTGCCATCGGTGCCAATTACCCGGATGCGATCGTTGAACGTATCGGCCACGTAGACCTGGCCCTGCGCGTCCACCGCGATGCCCATCGGCGCATCGAACCGCGCCTGCGTGGCAGGGCCATCGGCGTAGCCCTGTTCGCCACCGGCCAACGTGGTCACCTGGCCATCAGTGCCAATGCGGCGGATCGCATGGTTGCCGGTGTCGGCCACGTACAGGTTGCCCTGTGCATCGGCGGCAATCCCCGAGGGCGTATTGAAGCTGGCCTGCAGCGCCGGGCCATCGATGCGCCCCTCGCCCTGCCCGGCCACGGTTTCAACGCGGCCATCGGGCAGGCGGCGACGGATCCGGTTGTTGTCACCGGCATCGGTGAAATAGACGCTGCCATCGGCACTGCGCAGCAACGCGTACGGGTCGGCGAAACGGGCCTGGGCAGATGCGCCGTCACGATCACCCAGGTGGCCATCGCCGGCCAGCGGCTCGATCTGCGCGGTCCAGGCCAGCGGCGTGGGCGCTGGGCCTGCCGGTTCAGCCAAGTGGTGCAGCGGGGTCTCCCACCAGGTTGCAGCCAATGCCACCGCCGTTGCCAGCGCCACGCCTGCCGCCATCCATTGCCACCGTGCCATCGTGCTGCGCGCCTGCCTGCTGCTTGAAGAGGCACCGACAATAGACGCTGGAGACGCGATCCGCCACGGCCAATCGTACTGCCGGATACCAGAGTTCCATGCGTCGCGCTTGTTCTCGTTGGCCACAGCGGGTTCAATGCTCTTCCCACGGATGGAGATCCTCCATGCCCCGCGTCTTCCCCCTCGCCGCCCTGCTGGTGGCTGCACTGGCCAGCACGCCGGCCTCCGCCTCGATCACGGTGGCGCCACAGAAGCCGTCCGTCACCGCCGATGCGATGCACCAGGCCTATGCCACGCGATGGGATGAGGCGATCCAACAGTCGCGCAGTGGCAACACGCTGGGCGCACTGATGGCGATGGAACGGCTGATGGAAGATCCGATGCTGGATGACTTCGATGCTGAACATCGCGGCCGCGCCGCGCAGGTGGCCGGCTGGACCGCGATGGTGCAGAAGAAGCCGGACCAGGCCCGCCGCTACCTGCTGCGCGCGCAGGAAGCGCTGCCGGACGATGCGCAGATCCTGCTGACCCTGATGTCGCTGGAGCTGTCCGAGAACAAGCCCGCTCCCGCCACCAGGCTTCTGGTGCAGGCACTGACGCATGCCGACGCGCCGCTGCCACTCGAGCACCAGACCATCAACTATCTGCAATACCGCCTGCGCGAGCAACCGCAGCAGCGCATGGAACTGCTGCAGGCCCTGTTCCACAATGGCTGGAAGAGCGGCGGCCTGGAACCGACGGCGATGTGGCTGGTGCTGGCAACGCTGCAGGTCGACAACGGCCGTGGCAACGACGTGCCGGCCACCCTGGCCCGCATCGACAGCCCGGCCGAAATCATCCGGCTGCGCAGTGACAAGCGCTTCGATCCCTATGTCGATCGTGCCGATCCACGCTTTGATCCCGTGCAGGCTGCACAGAAGCATCTGGACGCACTGCGTGTATCCGGCCTGCTGGATCGCAAGCTGGATGCGCGCATGGCGCAGTTCAGCAGCACGCTGCTGATGCTGGACCGCAACGAGGAAGTGCTGGCGTTGACCGATGGCATGGCGCGTGCGGCCGCAGAGGGCGAATCTCCTTCGGCGGAGGAAGCCGAGTGGGTGGCATGGCTGCTCAACAGCCGGATCACCGCATTGCGCCGACTGGGCCGCATCGACGATGCCCTGGCTGCAGCGCAGCAGGCCGCCCGCATCGGTGCGCTCGGCCCGGATGGCATCGAGCACCAGCTGAATCTCGGCTTCGTGTTCACTTCACTGGGCCGCATGCAGGATGCCGCGCAGGCGGTGAACGGCATCCAGGGCCTGGCGGGCTACGGCAGGGCCGCACAGGCGCTGGTACAGTTCGCCGCCGCTCGCGAGCGGGGCGACAGCAAGGCGATGGACGTCGCGCGCGACGCCATCCTTGCCGAGCGCGACAACGCGCGCCTGTTCCATCGCGAGATGCTGCTGGACGAAGGCAACCTGGACGGCGCCGCCGCAGTGCTGATCGAACAGCTGCGTTCACCCCTTGATCGCGACGACGCGCTGGCCAGCCTGCAGGACATGCGCACCTATCCGTCGCTGCCGGGTGACGTGAAGATCGATGCTGCCTGGCGTGCGCTGAAGCAGCGCGCCGACGTACAGGCCGAGGTCGCCCGCATGGGCCGCATCGAACGCTACGAACTGGTCGGCAGCTCGACCTCGCGCTGAGCAAGCTCTCATGTAGAGCCGAGCCATGCTCGGCTGAGGTGCAACAGCCGAGCATGGGCTCGGCTCTACAACGCCACGTGCGGGCAGCACCGTTGGCCTAGCGCGCCGGCACCTCGGTACGGATGCCCATCGCTTCGCGGTAGCGCGCGTACAGCGCCATCACCTTGTCCACATAGGCCAGGGTTTCGGCATAGGGCGGCACGCCCTTGTAGCGGGTCACCGCGCCGATGCCGGCGTTGTAGGCGGCAGCGGCCAGCGGCCGGTCGCCGTTATAGCGACGCAGCAGCGCCCGCATGTAGCGGGCGCCGCCATCGATCGACTGCTGCGGCGAGAACGGATCATTCACCCCGTACTCCTGCGCGGTGTCCGGCATCAACTGCATCACGCCCTGTGCGCCTTTGCTGGACACCGCCAGCGCATCGAAGTTGCTTTCGGCATGGGCGATCGCGCGCAGCCACGCATCATCCACGCCGGTGGCCTTGGCGGCGGCCTTGAACTGTTTGGCATGCTGCGCCAGCTGCGGCTTGCCCACCTTGCCCAGGCCTTCGTGGGCAGGCTCACCCGGCGGCGTGGCCACGGTGAACTTCAGGAACACCCGCGAGCCGGGCAGGTTGCGGGTGGAGTAGACCAGCACACCGTCCTGTTCGCGTTCGTACAGCACGCCACTGAAAACACCCATGTTGCCCCACAGGTTCGGGGTCTGGATGGCGTTGTCGTCGATCTCCTTCGCGGTACAGCGCGAGCCCGGCTCCGGTGCGGTGGCCAGGCTGACGGTGTTGCCCTGCACGCAGCGATAGACGGTGCGCGCTGCAGCCAACCCGGGCCACAGGCTGGGCAGCAGCAACAGCGCGAGCAGGAAGGGGTGGCGGGACATGGCGGGCGGATCATCCGGCCGCGCCCGCTAATGCTGGGTGAATGGGGGGCCGGCAGGGCTGCGCCCTGCACCCGCGGTAGTGCCGGCCGCTGGCCGGCAACCTCAACAGCAACGGCAACGACCGATTTCCTGCGAGGAGGCGGACACTCCCGCAACCGGACCCACCCCGCCTTCGATAATGTCCCGCGACCTGCCGGGGTCGGATCCCGTTGCTAAGCAACGGGCTCTGACCCCACTCCAGAAAGATCTCTGGATCAATCAATGGAACGAAGACGCCGGGTTACTTCGCGGTCCTCCGCCGCACCCAATACCCCACGCCCAGCAGCACGAACCACACCGGGCTGGCGATCAACGCCTGGCGGGTGTCACCCTGCAGGCTCAGCAGCACCAGCACGCCAGCGAAGAACACCAGGCAGGCCCAACACATGGCGACGCCGCCGGGCATCTTGAAGATCGATGCCGCATGGCGTTCCGGGTAGCGGCGGCGATAGACCATGTAGGCCACCAGGATCAACGACCAGACGAAGATGAAGAGCACGGTGGCCAGCGTCGTCACCAGGGTGAAGGCGGTCACCAGGTTCGGGATCAGGTAGATCAGCAGGGTGCCGCCCAGCAGGCACAGGCAGGAGAACAACAGGCCACGGGCCGGCACTGCCGCGCGCGACAGGCGCGACAGCCCGCGCGGTGCGTGGCCCTCTTCGGCCAGGCCATAAAGCATGCGGCTGGTGGAGAAGATACCGCTGTTGGCCGAGGACGTGGCCGAGGTCAGCACCACGAAGTTGATCAGGCTTGCGGCGGCAGGAATGCCGGCCAGCACGAACAGCTGCACGAACGGGCTCTTGTCCGGCACCACCTGGCGCCATGGAGTGACGGCCATGATCGCGATCAGCGCCAGCACGTAGAAGATGATGATGCGCACCGGGATCGAGTTGATCGCCTTCGGCAGGTTGCGTTCCGGATCAGCAGTTTCGGCGGCCGTGGTGCCGACCAGCTCGATGCCGACGAAGGCGAACACCGCAATCTGGAAACCCGCGAAGAAGCCGACCAGCCCCATCGGGAACATGCCACCGTCATTCCACAGGTTCGACAGCGATGCGGTGTGGCCGCTGGGCGAAGTGAAGCCCCACGCCACCAGCCCGGCACCGGTGATGATCAGCGCACAGATCGCCACGATCTTGATCAGCGCGAACCAGAATTCCATTTCACCGAACAGCTTCACCGTCACCAGGTTCAGCGCCAGCAACAACAGTACGCAGGCCAATGCCGGTATCCATGCGTCCAGCCCGGGGAACCAGAACTGCGCGTAGGCGGCGATCGCGATCACATCGGCAATGGCGGTGACGATCCAGCAGAACCAGTACGTCCACCCGCAGAAGAAGCCGGCCCAGGGGCCGAGCAGGTCGGTGGAGAAATCGATGAACGACTTGTACTGCAGGTTGGACAGCAACAGCTCGCCCATCGCGCGCATCACGAAGAACAACATCGCGCCGATGATCAGGTAGACGAAGACGATGGACGGGCCCGCCAGGCTGATGGTCTTGCCCGACCCCATGAACAGGCCGGTACCGATGGCACCGCCGATGGCGATCAGCTGCAGGTGGCGGTTGGACAGGCTGCGGCGCAGGTGCTCGGGAGGCGTTGCGGGCTCGGTCATGGGCGCGGGAAAGGGCGGGCGAAGCGTCCGACGGTAGTCCTCTACGGCCTGGAGCGCCAGCGCCGGACGGCCCGATCACGTCAAACCTGGCCGCTTTCATCACAATGTGACCCAATACCTGATTCGTCCCATTCCACCCGGCCCGGCGCCATGCTCAGATAGCCGCATCTGCCCAAGGACCGGCCCCGCCCATGCCTCCTGCCCTGCCCGCCCCGCTGGAGCTCCGGCCATGAGTCGGCTGCGCGTGATCATCGGCGGCACCGCACTGGCGCTGCTGGCGGCGGCGCTGCCGATCGCGGTGATGGCCTACGCCACCTGGGACCGCACGATCAGTGTCGAACAGCAACGGCTGCACGACATCGCCCTGCGCACCCTGCGCCGTTCCGACCTGTCCTACCACGAGGCGCTGGCTGCGCTGAAATCGGCCGAGGCCAGCACCACCTCGGGCTGCGACGACGAACACATCCGGCGCATGCAGACGCTGGTGATGACCACGCCGTCGGCCGACCAGATGGGTTACTTCGAAGGCGGCAAGCTGCGCTGCACCTCGTGGGGCCCGTTCCGCTCCGACGTGAACCAGCCCAAGGCCGACCACGTGACCAGTGACGGCGCCGGCATTGCGGTGGACGTGCGTCCCGAAGCCAGCGGCCGTCGCCAGGTACTGTCGATCCTGTACGGTTCCTACGACGTGCTGGTCGATCCGCGCCGCTTCGTCGATGTCATCGTGGATCCGCATGTGCGCCTGGCGCTGGCCAGCCCGGATGGGCGCCTGCTGGCCAAGCAGGACGGCATGGACCCGGCACTGCTGGAGGCCCTGCTGCGCAATCCCGGCGAAGGGCTGGACCAGAACACGCTCTACGCCACCGCCCGCAACGAGGAATGGCTGGCGATCGCCACCACGCCACGCACTGCGCTGGCCGCCACCTTCCGCCAGCAGGCCTGGCTGTTCGTGCCGCTGGGCCTCCTGCTGGCGGCCGCCGGCGCCGGCCTGGTGATCTGGCTGTCGCGGCGGCGCCTGTCGCTGCGTGGCGAGCTGGCCACCGCCATCCGTCGCCGCGAGCTGTACCTGCATTACCAGCCGATCATCGAACTGGACACCGGCATCTGCGTTGGCGCCGAGGCCCTGATCCGCTGGCAGCGTCCGGACGGTACCCAGGTGCGGCCGGACCTGTTCATTCCACTGGCCGAAGAGGCCGGCATGATCGCGGCAGTGACCGACCTGGTGATCGAGAACGTGGTGCGCGACATGCGCGAACTGCTGGTGGCCGACCGCAGTGCGCACATCGCGATCAACCTTGCCGCCGAGGACATCAGCAGCGGCCGTGCCTTGAAGATGATCTCCAAGCACATGGCCGGCAGCGGCATCCTGCCGCAGCAGATCTGGATGGAGGCCACCGAGCGCGGCTTCCTCGACCTGGACCGCGCCCGCACGATGCTGGCGCAGGCACGCCGTGCCGGTCACAGCGTGGCCATCGACGATTTCGGCGTGGGCTTCTCCAGCCTGCAGTACCTGGAACAGCTGCCGCTGGATGCGCTGAAGATCGACAAATCGTTCATCGATGCGATCGGCACCGAGAGCGCGACCAGCCCGGTGACCCCGCACATCATCGACATGGCCAAGGAACTGGGCCTGTGGGTGGTCGCCGAGGGCGTGGAGACCGAGGCGCAGCTGGCCTACCTGCACAGCCGGCACGTGGAGTTCGGGCAGGGCTGGCTGTTTTCGCGGCCGCTGCCCCGTGATGAGTTCGTGGCGTTCCACCACAAGCGGCAGCAGCGATACGGTGCGGCGCGGGAGCACATGCAGAATCCGCGCAGCGTGCCGATCGAGCGTGAGGGGATCGAGTAGGACGGCCAACGGCAGAGCCCCTCGTGGTGGGTCGCGCCCAGTGGATCCATCAGTTGGGGCCGGGTGGATGGGTCGCGCAGGGGGCGCTGCAAGTACGTCCATGTAAGCTCGGTCGCCGCATCCATGCGGCTCACGCCCCTGCGCAACCCACCCACCCGGCCACGGACACATTGCGGCGGCGTCCCACCACGGAATCAACAGAAGAAAGCAAAAGCAAAAGCAAAAGCAAAAGCAAACGCGGGTCGCTGCGCTCGGCAGATCCACGCCATGCGTGGATGGCGTGGACCACGGTAGTGCCGGCCGCTGGCCGGCACCTCGGTAACGTCGGGTCTGCGCCTACGCCCAGGCTTTCGGCCGTGCCAGCAGCCAGGCCACGGTCACCGCCAGCAGCAGCAACGGCAGCCAGCCCAGGTAGCTCGGGCCGCTGGCCTGCAGCAGCACACCGCCCGCTACGCCACCGGCGGCAATGGCCAGGTTCCAGCCGGTCACCAGCATCGACTGCGCCAGGTCTGCGGCGGCACCGGCTCGGCGTGCGAGCGCGGTCTGGAACAGGGTCGCGACCGACCCGAAGGCCACGCCCCACAGGATCGTCGCCAGCAGCAGCGGTGTGGCCTGTCCTGGCCACAGCAGCAGGGTCAGCACCGGCAGGACGAAACCGATCACGGCCGCCCACACCAGCGTGCGCAGATGACGGTCCACGCCCCAGCCGGCAATACCGATACCGGCAATCGCCGCCACGCCGAAGGCCAGCAGCAGGCGGTCCAGCCACGGGCCGGCACCCGCCTCCACCGCCAACGGTTCGATGTAGGTGTAGAGCACGTTGTGCGCCAGCACGTACAACACCATCACCAGCAGCGCGCTGCGCACGCCGGGCATGCGCCAGACCGTACCCAGCGACGTACGTTGACCGGCACCGGCTGCTGGCAGCGCCGGCAGTGCCCAGCGCGCGTACGCCAGCAGGCCCACGCCCAGCACGCTCATCAGCGCAAACGCCCAGCGCCAGCCGATCTGCTGGCCCAGCAACGTACCGGCCGGCACGCCCAGCGACAACGCCAGCGGCGAACCGACCATCGCTACTGCAATCGCCCTGCCCTGCAGCGAGGGCACTACCATGCGTGCTGCGTACCCCGCCACCAGCGACCACAGCAGGCCACCACTCACGCCCGCCAGGAAGCGCGCGGCAAGAATCAGCGGATAGCTGCTGCTCAGTGCGGTCAACGTATTGACCACCACGAAGCCAGCGATCGCAGCGAGCAGCAACGGGCGTCGTGACAGGCGCTGGGTCAGCGCGGTCATCGGCAACGCGGCCATCACCGAACCCAGCGCATACACGCTGACCAGCTGGCCCACCGCGGCGTCGCTCACGCCGAGACTTTCACCCATCGGCCGCAGCACACCGGCCGGCAGGGTCTCGGTCAGCAGGGTGATGAAGCCGCCGCCGGCCAGCGCCAGCAGGCCTGCCCACGGCAGGCGCGTGGCCTCACCGGCCGGGCTGGCCGCATCGATGGCATGGCCGCTCATCGCACGGCCTCCAGATCGGCATAGACCGCATCACGCAGTTCGTCGACGAAGGCACCATCCATGCCTTCGTACAGGGTATTGGTCAGTGCCACCACGCTCAGCCCGCGCGACGGGTCGACGAACCAGCTGTGGCCATAGGCACCTCCCCAGCGCCACGTGCCTTCGCGCTGCGGGGTGCCACTGGCCGCCGCATCGCGCAGCACCGCAAAACCCAGGCCGAAGCCCCAGCCGGCCGGTTCCGGCGGCCCCTGCTCGCCCACCTGCGGGGTGGCCATCTGCGCAGCAAGCGCGACCGGCAACAGGCCCGATGCCTGCACGTCGCGCAGTGCTTCCAGCACGGTCATCACCTCATCGGCCGTGCCGACCAGGCCCGCACCCGCAGAAGCAAAACGGCTGGCGTCGGTGGCACGCGCGGGACTGTAGTCGATACCCACCGTCCCCTCGAACGGCGCGACCACCTCGCCCTCCTGCAGGCGATGCGGCTGCGGCATGTCGGTGACATAGGGCGTGGCCAGCCGCGCAGCATCGTCGATGGCAAACGCGGTATCGCGCAGGCCCAGCGGCGTGGCCAACAGGCGTGCGAACAACGCCTGCAGCGTTTCACCGGTCGCGGCTTCGGCCACCGCACCGGCCACGTCAACGCCCAACGAGTACATCCATTGGCTGCCGGGGGCGAACAACAGCGGTGCCTGGGCAACACGCTGCACGTTGTCCGCCAGGCTCACGGGATTGGCATCCATGCCGTCACTGACACCGGCGCGCGCATACGGGCCGTCGGCGTCGGCTTCCAGAAAGCGGTAGCCCAGCCCGCTACTGTGGCTGAGCAGTTGGCGCAGGCTGATCGCTGGCGTGCTGCCATCGGCCAGGGCCGGGCGGAAATCCGGCAGCCAGCGCTGCACCGGCGCGTCGAGGTCGAGCACGCCCTCGGCCACCAGGTGCAGGATCACCGTGGTCAGCAGCGGCTTGCTCACCGATGCCAGCCGGAACAGCTGGTCGCGCTGCATCGGCGTGGCCGACTCGCGATCGGCCAGGCCGCTGGCGCTGGCATGACGCAGCACACCGTACTCGCGTACCAACACCACCGCACCGACCAGGCGCTGCGGGTGGACCTGCTGCAGCAGCCGCTGCACCGACGGCAGGATCGGCGTGGGTTCAAGGGAAAGGGCAGCGTTCATCGCGGTGATCCGTGGGGAGAGGCCCGCCACGTTAGGCAGCACGCCAGCACGCAAAAAGCCGGTTGCCGCTCCGGGCATCATGGACCGTGCAGTCCGCAATCGGCATGATGGCCGGAACTGCAAGGCCGCAACGGTCCCCCCGCCACCCCGCACCACAGTGTTGCGATGGCGGAGCCACCCGCCGCGGTCGCCCCTCCTACCCTGCTGCTTTCATCGCCCGCATACCCATGTCAGTCCTCGACAACCTCGCCAATCTGCAGACCTTCGTGCACGCCGCAGATACCCGCAGCTTCGTCGAGACCGGGCGCCTGCAGGGCATTTCCGCCTCGGCCGCCGGCAAGTGCGTGGCGCGGCTGGAGCACGCACTGGGCGTGCGCCTGTTCCATCGCAGCACACGCAGCATCACCCTCACCGCCGAGGGGCAGCTGTTCCTGGCACGCTGCCGGCGCATCCTCGACGAGCGTGATGCCGCGCGTACCGAGCTGGCACAGCCACATGCCTCCCCACGTGGCACGCTGCGTATCAGCCTGCCCCTGGTCGGCGACCTGACCCTGCCGTTGATGGCCGAGTTCATGGCCGCGTACCCGGACATCCGCCTGGATCTGGATTTCAGCGATCGGCTGGTCGATGTCATCGAGGAAGGTTTCGATGCCGTGCTGCGCGTCGGCGAGCCCAGCGACTCACGCATGAACGCCAGGCGCCTGGGGGTCTTCCCACGCCGCATCGTCGCCTCGCCGGCCTACCTGCAGCGGCGCGGCATTCCCCGCACGCCGGCCGAACTGATGCAGCACACGCTGCTGCACTATCGCTTCCCCAGCACCGGCAAGCTGGAGCTATGGCCGATCCACTGGCCCGATGACGAAACCCCGCAGGAGCTGCCGGTGCACATGGTGGCCAACACCATCGAAGCGCGCGTGGCATTGGCCCTGCGTGACATCGGCCTGGCGTTCGTGCCAGTGCACTCGGTACGCGATGCACTGGCCGATGGCCGCCTGGTCACCGTGCTGGACGAGCACGTGCATTCCTGCGGCATCTTCCACCTGCTGTGGCCCTCGGGCCGCCACGTACTGCCGAAACTGCGCGTGTTCATCGACTTCGTCAGCGCACGCCTGGAAACCGTGCCCTAGTCCATCGATCCACACCATGCCCGGCCCACAGTAGATCCACGCCATGCGTGGATGCCTTTGTAGAGTCGCGCCATCAAACCATTCAGCCAGCCCCGCTATACTGCCCCCTCATTCCTCCCAGAGGCTCGCGACCAATGCGCCATTGATGCCGCCGTCTTCCCACCAGACGGCCTGACTCTTCCCGCCCCTGCGCGCAGGGGAGAACCCGGCATCCATGGAGGTCGCATGACCCCGCATTCCCTCACGCTCGATCGCGTGTCGTATCGATTGGCCGACGGCCGTCCGCTGTTTTCCGATCTGACGTTTTCCTTCGAACCGGTCGCTACCGGCCTGGTCGGTGCCAACGGCGCCGGCAAGAGCGTGCTCGCACGCCTGCTGGCCGGCCGGTTGCTGCCCGACAACGGCCAGGTTCGCGGCAGTGGCCGCGTGTTCCTGTTGCCGACGCCCGGTTATCCACCCGCCGGCACGGTCGGTGAACTGGCCGGCGTCGGCGCGGAACTGGCCGCGCTGCAACGCATCGAAGCCGGCAGCGTGGACGAGACCGACTTCGCCTGCGTCGGCGACCGCTGGGATCTGCGCGAACGCCTGCAGCAGCAATGGCGGGCACTGCAGCTTCCCGACGACCTCGATCCCGCCCAGCCGGCCGCGCGCCTCAGCGGCGGCCAAGCGATGCAGGTCGCCTTGTCCGGCGCCTGGGCCAGCGGTGCTGATTGGTTGATCCTGGACGAACCCAGCAACCACCTCGACGCACGCCATCGCCAACAGCTGTACGAGCAATTGCAGCAGTGGCGCGGTGGCCTGCTGGCGATCAGTCATGATCGCGAACTGCTGGGGCACATGCAGCAGATCGTCGAGCTCGATGCGCGCGGACTGCGTCGCTATGGTGGACCGTGGCAGCACTATGCCGACGCGCGGACCGCCGAACGTGACGCGGCTGCCACGCAGCTCGACCATGCGCGCGCCCAGCACCGGCAACAGCAACGCAGCGCGCGCGAACAGCACGAACGCCAGCAGCAGCGCCAGGCACGCGGCAACCGCGATGCGAAGCAGGCCAACCAGGCACCGATCCTGCTCGGCCGGCAGAAGCAGCGCGCCGAAGCCAGTCACGGCCGCGCACAGCAGGTACAGGCCGAGCGCCTGCAGGCCAGCGCCGATCAGCTGCGCGCTGCGGCCTCGGCGGTTCACACCGCGCCGGAACTGGCGCTGTTTGCCGGTGCGGGGGAACGTGGCAGCACGCGCCTGCTGAAGGCCGAGGCCTTGGTGCTGCCGCATGGCTGCGATGCTCCATTGCAGCTGGATGTCCGTCGCGGCCAGCGCATTGCCGTGGTGGGTGACAACGGCAGCGGCAAGTCGACCCTGCTGCGGGTGCTGGCAGGCCAATTGTCCGCGCGTGATGGGACCGTGCAGCGTCACGCACCGCTGGCGCTGCTCGACCAGCAGCTGCTGGGGCTGTCCGGCGAATGCAGCATCCTCGACAGCGTGCAGGCCGCCAACCCGAGTGCCGACCCCGGGGAGCTGCGCACCCGCCTGGCCCTGTTGGGTCTGGACGCACAGCGCATCCAGCGCCCCGCCAGCAGCCTCAGCGATGGCGAACGGGTGAAAGGCGCACTGGCCCGCGTGTTGTACGCCGATCCCGCGCCGCAGCTGTTGCTGCTGGACGAGCCTGGCAATGCACTGGACCTGAGCGCATTGCAGGCATTGGAAGAACTGCTGGCGGCATGGCCGGGTGCCCTGATGATGGTCAGCCACGACCTGCATCTGCTGCAGGCGTTGCAGCCGACGCAGGTGTTGCAGGTAGGCGCCGATGGCTGGCAGTGGCGCGATGCCTTGTAGATCCACGCCATGCGTGGATGGATGCATGGCGGGTAGTGCCGGCCGCTGGCCGGCAACCCATGGATCCTCAATGCACCGTCAACGCTTCCACGCCGGGAACGACTGCGGCAACTGCTGCCACAACAAGGGTCCCGCACGCAGCTCCTGGTCATTGAGCAGGCACGCATCCAGTTCCGCGCGCACCGCGCGCTCGTCCATGTGCACGCCGATCACCACCAGCTCCTGGCGCCGATCCCCCCACAGCGGGTGCCACAGCCGCTGTATCGCCGAATGCGCGGCCCTGTCCGGGAATTCCTCCAGCCCCGGCAGCGGCGCACTCCAGCAGTCGGCCTGCTGCCGTGCCCAGCCGAGGTCGCTGTAGGGCAGCGGCGTCGGCGGCAACAGCGGCGTGGTGTCTTCCAGCCCGGCCCGCACGCGGTCGCGCGCTGCGTACCAGAAGCCCGCCGCCTGCGTGCGCGTCGCTGCACCCACGGTGTTCAGCTCGCCCACCCAGTCCATGCGATTGGCCAACCAGAACCAGCCCTTGCTGCGGATCACGCCGGGCATGCCCGACTGCAGCGCGCGGGCAAAGCGCGCGGGGTGGAACGGACGCCGCGAACGGTAGACGAAGCTGCCGATGCCGTACTCCTCGGTTTCCGGCGTGTGCTCACCCCGCAGCTCCTTCACCCAACCCGGCGCGCGTTGTGCACGTTCCATATCGAAGCGGCCGGTATCCAGCAGCTCGGGCAACGGCACGTCGCCAAAACTGGACAGCAGCAGCTTGGCATCACGGTTCAACCCGCGCAGCACCGCCAGCGTGTCCTGCAGCACTTCGTCATCCACCTGGTCGACCTTGCTGACCACGATCACATCGGCGAACTCGACCTGCTCGCACAGCAGATCAACCACGCCGCGGTCGTCATCCGGGCCGGCCTGCTGGCCGCGTTCGGCCAGGCGCAAGGTCGAACCGAAGTCGGCAAGGAACGCGCTGCCGTCGACCACCGTCACCATCGTGTCCAGCCGCGCGATGTCACTCAGGCTGAAGCCGTGCTCGTCGCGCACGGCGAAGGTGGCTGCCACCGGCATCGGTTCGCCGATGCCGGTCGATTCGATCAGCAGGTAGTCATAGCGACCGGCATCGGCCAGCCGCCGTACTTCCTGCAGCAGGTCGTCGCGCAGCGTGCAGCAGATGCAGCCGTTGCTGAACTCCACCAGCGTCTCTTCGGTGCGGCGCAGTTCGGCGCCACCTTCGCGCACCAGCTGCGCATCGATGTTGACCTCGCTCATGTCGTTGACGATGACCGCCACGCGCAGGCCCTCGCGGTTGCGCAGGATCTGGTTGAGCAGGGTGGTCTTGCCGGCCCCCAGGAAGCCGGACAGCACAGTGACCGGAAGGCGACGGTCGGCGCGGGAAACAGTGTTCATGTCGGAGCGGGTTGGCTGCGGAACGGAAATGTTACTGTATAACAATTGTTGCGCAAGGAACCTCCCCCGATGAAGTCGCCTTCTGCCGCCCTGCTCGATGCCGGCGCGGTCGCCCTGTCCAGCCTGTGCCTGCTGCACTGCCTGGCGCTGCCCCTGCTTGCCGCCGCACTGCCGCTGTTCGGCACCTGGGCCGAGGCGGAATGGGTGCACCTGCTGTTCGTGGCCATCGCCCTGCCGCTGACCGGCTACGCACTATGGCGCGCCGAGCGCCGTCACCCGCTGCCCGTACTGGCCTGGGCCACTGCCGGCGCCGGGCTCGGTCTGCTGCTGGCCGGCGCGCTGGCGCTGCCCTCGCACGACTGGGAAACGCCGATGACCGTCACCGGCAGCCTGCTGCTGGCCGCCACGCATGTCTGGAACGCGCGGCACCGGCACTACCGGCCTACTTGCCGTAGCGGCGCAGCAGCTCGACCAGTACCTCGGCCTCCGCCGCCCGCTGCTGCGGGTCTTCAGCGCCGACCACGTGCTCCTGCAGATGCTCGTGCAGCAGCTCCATCAGCAGGCTGTGGGCCGCACCGCGCACCGCGGCGACCTGCACCAGCACGTCCGCGCAGTCGCCTGCCTCCCCCTCGGGCGTGTCCAGCGCCTGCTCCAACGCCGCCACCTGGCCGCCGATCCGGCGCACCCGGGTCAGCAGCTGCTTTCGATGCTTGTGTACATGGGCCATGAGTGGATCGTATACCCTATAGGGGTATCATTCCACCCTCTGGTCTCCGCATGCACCTGGACGCCCTCGCCGCCGCCCGTCGTCACGAACACCACTTCGACGACGGCAACCCGCTGGCCGAACGCAACACCCGCCGCGCCCTGTGGCTCACCGTCAGCATGATGCTGGTGGAGATCGTCGGCGGCTGGTGGTTCAACTCCATGGCCGTGCTCGCCGACGGCTGGCACATGAGTTCGCACGCACTGGCGCTGGGCTTTTCGGTCTTCGCCTACCGCTGCGCACGCCGCTACGCGCACGACCCGCGCTTTGCCTTCGGCACCTGGAAGATCGAGATCCTGGCCGGCTATACCAGCGCCATCGCCCTGCTCGGCGTCGCCGCGCTGATGGCCGTGCAATCGCTGGAACGGCTGTGGGTGCCCGCCCCCATTCACTACAACGAAGCCATCGTCATCGCTGCGGTCGGCCTGGGCGTGAACCTGCTGTGTGCCTGGTGGCTGCACGACAGCCCGGGCCACGCGCATCACCATCATGGGCATGGGCACGACCATGACCACGCGCATGATCACGATCACCACGATCACGGCCATGCGCACGGTCACGACCTCAACCTGCGCTCGGCCTACGTGCACGTGCTGGCCGACGCCGCCACCTCGGTGCTGGCCATCGTCGCACTGCTCGGCGGCAAGCTGTTGGGGCTGACCTGGCTGGATCCGGTGATGGGCCTGGTCGGGGCCGTACTGGTCACGGTCTGGGCGATCGGCCTGCTGCGCGACAGCGGCCGCATCCTGCTCGACGCGCAGATGGACGCGCCGGTGGTGGCCGAAGTCCGCGAAGTGATCGAGCAGGGCCCGTGGCCGGCACGCCTGGCCGACCTGCACGTCTGGCAGGTCGGCCGCGGCAAGTACGCGGTCAGCGCCAGCGTGGTCACCAGCGACGCCCGCCTGGATGCGGATACCGTGCGCAACGCGCTGGCCATCCATGAAGAGCTGGTGCACGTGACGGTGGAGATCCACCGCAGCGCGTGACCCGCGCCGGGTAGTGCCGGCCGCTGGCCGGCAACCTCATGGGCTCCGGAATCAATCCAGCGGTGCCGGCCAGCGGCCTGCACTACCGCTGGAGCTTCAGCATCATCCGCAGCAGGTACATCAGCAGCGGCAGCGCACTCAGCACCGCACCACCGATGCCGATCCACGGCCAGCGCTCGCCGCGCACGCGCGAGGCCACCGCCAGGCCTCCGCCCACCAGCGCCGCGCCCAGCACGCCCACGCCCAGCCCTGCGGCCATACCGTTGCCGCCTGCAGCCACCGCTGCCTGTGCCGCCAACGTGCCTGCCCCCCACCCCACAGCGATCCCCAGCCAACTGGCCACGCCGCACCACGGTGCCTTGCCCTGCGCCATCCGAAAACCCCTGTGTTCTTGCCGAATTCCTGTACGGGCCACGCCCGCGTAGTGCCTACACTAGCCGCACCTGCCCCGTAGGGACATCCCATGCGCACGCTCCGCCTGCTGCTGCCCGGTGCCCTCCTGCTGCTGATCACCGCCTGCAGCGGTGACGCCGGGCTTCCCTTCTCCGCCGACCCATTGCAGGGCTGCTTCGCCACCAGCGCGCGCAAACCGGCCGACTTCCGTGTCGAAAAGGAAGGTGGCCAGTACTACGTTTCCTTCAGCCGCGGCGACCAATGGCAGCGCGAGCCCAACGCCCTGCACAAGGCCACCCGCAGCGAGATCAGCCGCTACTTCCGCGATGATGCCGATCAGATCGACAGCGCGTTGATTCGCATGGCTGGTGGCTTCGGCATCTTTCACTTCAACAAGGGCGCAACACTGAAGGGCAAGGCCAGTGATAGTGACTACATGGCGCTGATGCTGATCGGGGCTGGGCCGGTATATGCGGTGAAGTGCCCGTAATTCGCAACGATTCTGATGGCTGCATGGAGCGGCGTCGGCACATCCTGTCTTCTTTGAGGATCGACGCGGATGCTGCTGTTGCTGCTGCTTGCGGTGAGCGCCACAAAGACCCTGGGCGCCTATGACGAAGTCCGGGAACTGCCCGATGGCCAGATCCTGATAATGCGCACCCTGGACTGGGACCTCGGCGAAGGCACGAAGGAACGTGTCACCGTGCACTGGCTGCTGCAGGGGGACGGCCGCATGCGCTACGACTTCGATCGACAGCCACCGGAAACCCAGGAGGCCCATCGCCGATCGTGCGCCCGGCAGGGTATGCAGCCCTCACGCGGGGTCAGCATGATTGCTGGAGAAGGAGCCACGCACGGCTACAGCTGCACCAGCGGTAGCGTCGGGCCCCCGCTCGACTCCTCCCTGCCTGCATCCACGCATGGCGTGGATCTACTGTGACATCGGCTTGGCTCTACAACAGCTGCGGTACCATGCCCTCCCCCGAACCGCCCCGGTACCCGCCGTGCCCCATTACACCGGCCCCCTGCTGACCCGCGACAGCGCTGACACCCTGCGCCGTGCCCATGACAAGGGCGCTGCCGACTGGCAGGGGTCGCTCGACCTGGGCCGGAGCCAGGACACCGTGGCCCTGAACGCCGACGGCTTCCACTTCCGTGGCCAGCTCTACCCGTGGCCGGGCAAGCTGAAGGACCGCACGCTGTACTACTGGGACGGCGAGGACTTCGCACCGATCTCGCGCTACAGCGGCTCGTTGATCAAGCTGGTGCCGACCGAATGGGGTGCACCGACCTTCGAGATCGACGGCATCAAGATGCTGCCGACCTCCAAGCTGTCACCGTTCGAGGATGCGCGCCGCAAGGTCGAGCTGGTCGCCCCGGCCGGCAAGGTCATCCTCGATACCTGCGGCGGCCTGGGCTACTTCGCCGCGTGCGCGCTGGAGGCCGGTGTCGGCCAGATCCGCTCGTTCGAGAAGAACGCCGACGTGATGTGGCTGCGCACCCTCAACCCGTGGTCGCCGGATCCGGAATCGGCTGCGGCCGGTGGCCGCCTGCAGTTCAGCCACGGTGACGTCTCGCAGCAGATCGAACAGGTGGCCAGCAACAGTGTCGACGCGATCCTGCACGACCCGCCGCGCTTCGGCATCGCCGGCGAACTGTACTCCCAGGTGTTCTACGACCACCTCGCCCGCGTCATCCGCAAGGGCGGTCGCCTGTTCCACTACACCGGTGCGCCGAACAAGCTGACCAGCGGGCGCGATGTGCCGCGTGAAGTGGCCAAGCGTCTGGAAAAGGCCGGCTTCAAGGCAGAACTGGCGCTTGACGGTGTGCTGGCCGTCAAGCGCTGAGCCTCACTCCGAATCCACCTTCGCCAGCTTCATCACCCACGCCGGCACCACCGGCTCACCCGCGTAGAAGTCCTTGGGCTTCTTCTCCGCCATTGCCCAGCGGTGCAGCCAGCTGGGGCCATAGCGGCCGCTGTAGCCTTCGGCACCACGCGCATAGGCAGGGTCATGCATCGCCTCGTCCAGTGACACGAAGCGATAGCCCCGGCGCTTGGTCGCCGCCACCAGTTCGGCGAACGTGGCCGCGTTGAGCTCATTGGCGTGCATCAGCCACACCTGTGGCAGCGCATAGCCCAGCAGCGCCTGCGACTGCTTCTCGTAGTAATCCAGCTTGTTCAGCATGTACGGCACATAGCCCTTGCGCAGCTGTGCCAGCGTCGCTTCGCGCTCGGGCGAATCAGGCTGCTCGTTCATCACGTTTGCATAGGCGAACGCCCACACCCACTCACCGTTGTCGACCGTCACCGGCGCCACGCGGTAGCCGTGTGCCTTGAAGAACACATCCATCTCCGCACGTTCTTCCGCCGTGCGGCCAGCACGCAGATAGGGATGGCGCATCCACTGCGGCTTCAGTCCGCGCTCGGCCAGCAAGGGCCGCAGCACCGTTTCGCCGCGCAGGAAATCCTGCTGGAAGGCCGCAACGCCCTTGGCATTCAGATCCATGTGCGAGTACGTGTGGTTGCCCAGCACATAGCCGGCGTCCAGCCAGTCGCGCAGCATCTGCACCCGCGCCGGCTGCACCTGCCCATCGATCTCCAGCTTGTTCTCGTTGACGAAACCCACCACCGGTACACCCGCCTGCCGCAACTGGGCCATCAGTGCCTCATGGCGCGCCTGCAGGTCCGGCGGCACGATCTCGTCCACCCGCGCCCACGGCAGGTCATCGATGGTCACCGCAATCCGGCGGTCCACCTCGGCGGCGTGTACCGCCAACGAGCACAGCAGCAACGGCACAGTCCGCAGCAACCAACGCATCAGCACTTCCTTGCAGGGGGCGAGGCGTGAACTGTAGCGCGATTGCGGATGCGCAGCCGGCTCAGGGCCCAGCTGGCGATGCAGTGCGCGTACAGCACAATTCCCCCTATGGGGCCGATGATCCCGCCCGGCGCTCACGCACGATCGCCCGCCACAGCATCACTCCCGCCACCATGGCCACCAGCAGCAACGCGGCCAGCACCATCGCCAGATCATCGGGATTGCGCAGCAGCGGCGCGTGCTCGCGGGTGAGGATGTCGAACACTACGTGCTGCGCCTGGGCCAGTGGCATCCTGCCGTCTGCGGCAAGATCCACCAGGCATGCTGCCGGAGACAGCGTTGCCACGCTCAGCCAGGCACTCTCGTACAAGTGCAGCGCCCTGAGTGACAACGCCAGGGCCAGGCCATGCAATGCCAGCAGCCCCCAGCTGGCCTGCCGCAGGCGCCCCGACGCGCGACGCAGGCGATAGGCGCAGATCGCCATCGCCCCCAGCAATGCCAGCCCAACGCCGACCACTGGAATCAGATGCAGCGGGTACCAGCCCTGCAGCGCATTGGAACGTGCCATCAACTGCTCAGCCACCTGCATGCGTGCCACCGGATCCGGGCCCCCACAGGCCTCGCCCACTGGTTCCAGCAACAGGTCCACCCTGTAGTGGAAGAAGCCGACCGCCATCGCCACCGCCAGCACGACCAGTATCTGCAGTACCAGCAGGATGGGCCCGGGCCCACAGATGCGGCAGAAACGTGAAGCAGTAGAGGCCATCGGTTCATCCATGACAACAAGGGTCCATCCTAACCAAGCGCTTCCGGATTGTCGGCGGGCGTATGCGACAACTTCTGGTCCGTCCCGGTAGGATGTCCTGAGGGACGAACAGGCATGTGATGGAGCAATGGAATGGTGACGATGTATCTGCTGGTGCGAACGCTGTTCCCGTTGCTGATCTTCGTGCTCGCCTGGATGCTGCTGTCGCGCCTGATCAAGGCCCGCGTCGCCCGCCTTCCGCGCGTCCCCTTGAATCTGCCGGAACACAGCAGCAGCCCACGCAAGAAAGATCGACGCATCTACGAACGCAAGCTGCGGCGCAAGCCAGGGCTGCGTACTGCAACCCTGCCCGCAACCGCCCCGCGCAGCTGGAACTTCGCCGCAGCGATCATTGCTTTGTGCGCATTGATTGCTGCTGCCCTCGTCGTACCCGATGGTGCACGCTTCCAGGTGATGGTCGAGAGCATCTCCGGCTATCCGTCCACGATTGCGGAAGCACAGGTTCCCGCCACCGCGCAGGCCGCCGTGCTGCAGGCGTGGCAGCCTGTGCTCGCACAGCTGTCGCGGCCGGTGGCCATGCGCTACCCCATCGGGCGAACCGGCGGCGAGCACACCGCACGCGCCACGCTGCCCGTGCTGGTGAGGCACCAGGCTGATCGGCTGCAGATTGCCACGGCCGTGCCGGTGGATGCCGAGCGGCTGCGTGCGGAGCTCGCGCGCCTGGCGGGGGTTCCGAGGGAGGCAATCACCGTTCGCCAGAGCCAGATCTCACCTTGGCTGGAATCGGGCTGGACGCCCCTGACCGCACGATAGAGCCGAGCCCAGGCTCGGCGGCGGTTGCAGTGGATTCACGCCACGCGTGGATGGCCGTCATGGTGGAGTCAAGCATGGCTCGACTCTGCAGATAGCGCTGGCCCACGCTCGGCCTCGATAGATCAGGACTTACGCGGCAGCTTCGCCGCCCACATGTTGTCGACCAGATTGGGGTACGGACGGCCGTTCTCCTCCGCCCGCTGCCGTGCGGCGTCTTTCTGCGCCGGCGACAGCGGCTGCGATTTCTGGCCCTTGGGGTTGGGCATTTTCCAGGGGGGTGTTCGGGGTGCGCGCATGGCCGCAGGATTATTTCTTCAGGAAGTTCAGCAATGCCAGATTGAAGTGATCGGCATGGCTGGTGTTGCAGCCATGTGGCGCACCTTCCAGGATGACGACCTCGCTGCCCGCGATGGCCTGGTGCGTGCGCTGGCCCGAGCCTTCGAACGGCACGATGGCATCACTGTCGCCGTGCAGGATCAGCGTCGGCACGGTGATCATCTTCAGATCATCGCGGAAGTCAGTCGTAGCGAAGGCCTGCATGCAGCCCAGTGCAGCCGTCTGGTCGGACTGGTGGCACAGCGCGATTGCCGCCTGGCGCTGGTCTTCGGTCACCATCAACTTGCCATCGGCGCTGAAGAAATCGCGGGTGAAGCCATCGAAGAAGGCCTCTCGGTCCTGCTCCAGGCCACCGCGCATTTCATCGGCCTTTTCCTGGGTCAGCGGACCTTCCGGGTTGTCGTCGCCACGCAGCAGGCAGGGAGGAACTGCGGCGGCGAACACCACGCTGTGCAGGCGGTCCTGGCCGTGGTTGGCCACGTAGCGCGCCACTTCACCGCCGCCCATCGAGAAGCCGACCAGGGTCACGTCGCGCAGGTCGCGCTCCTCGATCAGCGCGGCCAGGTCCGCCGCCAGCGTGTCGTAGTCGTAGCCGTCGGCAGGCTTGTCGGAACGCCCGAAGCCACGGCGGTCGTAGCTGATGACCCGATGCTGGGCATCGCGCAGGATCGACACCTGCGGTTTCCAGGCATCGGCCGACAGCGGCCAGCCATGGATCAGAATCACCGGGCGGCCATCGCCGCCGGTGTCTTCAACGTGCAGGCGGATGCGGGAAGTGGGCATGGGGGCTCCTGTGGAAGGGCAGGGTTGCAGGCTAGGACCCCGGCCCTATGGTGCCCGTGAGGGAATCGAGGCGCGCTATGACATGGCGTGCACAGGCTGAAGGGTGGACCGCACCGCCAAATCCCCGCTTCGTCGCGTCCAGCGCCGTTTTCGTCGCAGCACGGCGACACGGCGCGGCGGGCCGTGCCAGCCTGCGCGGACCACTTCCGGGAGATTCGTCATGCTGCTGCTCACCCTGCCCCTGTTGGCCGCCGGCCTGGCTGCCGCCCCGACCGCACCCGACACGTTGCGCGAGCAGATCCGCCAAGCGGACATGCAGCTGTTCGCTGCCGCGTTCGATGCCTGTGACGCCGACAAGGCCGCGTCGATGACCACCGACGACATGGAGTTCTTCCACGACAAGGCCGGCAAGTCCGCCAGCAACCGCGACGACTTCCGCCGCAGCGTGGCCGCGCTGTGTGAAAGCACCCGCGCCAACCACACGCATCTGCGCCGTGAGCTGGTGGAAAGCTCACTGCAGGTGTTTCCGCTGCACGACGAGCGGGCGCTGGAGATCGGCGACCACCGCTTCCACGAGCGCGATGCGAAGGGTGTGGAGCATTGGACCGGCCAGGCCCGCTTCATCCAGGTCTGGCGGCGGGTGGATGGGCAGTGGCAGGTGGAGCGGGTGATCAGCTACGACCATCGGCCGGCGGATTGAGCGGCGCAGCGTCGTGTAGAGCCGAGCCCACGCTCGGCTGCAGTTCGGTGGAGGGATGCAAGGCGGAAAGGGTTTTTTTTTGCAAGTAGTCCTAGACGAGCTTGCTCAACTACGCATCATTGGGCACTGGCCTGTAGTACGTGCTCTCAAGAGCTGAGCCGAATGCGATATGAGTTGGAGCTAGATCTCGATATGGTTCCAATCAGCTATTCGTCGCACGTGCACGTACGCCCGACGCGTCAGTCTGATAGTCATAGGCGTGCTACTACAGATGCATGCGACTGTTTTTCCGATCATATCCACCTCAAGACTGCATCAAGCAGGCCGCTACTCTTCTAGAGGAATACTCGTTCAACAACGAGAGAATCGGTATCCACGCAAGGAGCGCACATGTCAGAACCCGCCACCACCCAGCCTGGCTCCACCGGTGACAGAGTTGATTTCATCACGCTGGTGAAGTCCTCGCTCAGATTCGTCAGCGAACAGAAATGGCTCTTCGCTGCCGCAGGCGTCATCGGCGTGGTCGTCCACTTCTGGAGAATTGGCTATCTGCCTCAAATCACGGTAGCCGATGTGGGCCTGGTCGCGTCCGCAACCGCCTTCTTCTCGTTCGTTGCACTGGTGTTTTTTCTACTCGTGGTCATGGGGCCTGCCCTATGCTTTGTTGCATGGTCCACGGCGGAATTCATCCCTAAAGCACCCTCAAGTCGCCTGAGAGCACGACGCCGCAGATCGCCCCGCCCCCCATGCACTCACTGCCAACGGCCATTCGCGAAGTCACACACCCCGAACTTCGTCGCAAAGGCCATGCTGCCGACTCTGCTGATGGCCTATGGGGGATTCTTAGTCGCGGCAGCAGTCTGGTGGGTGCTTTGGAGGGTCGATCTGCCGCAGAACTGGAGCACCATTGCCGCTGGCCTTACGTTGCTTGCCTCAGGCATTGGCCTCTGCTTCGGCATGTCAAATAGCGCACCAGCAACCTTCAGCGCTCGAAAGGAGCGCCGCCGCAATCGCTGGGCGAAGTACTTCTGGCTGTGCGTTTCGCTGTATGGGCTCGTGATTCCAATCATCCTGATGGTTGGATGGGCGCTCCTGCGCGGCGTCGACAGCAACCAAAGCACCGCGAATCTCGTCTTGCTGCTGGCGCTTCCGGCACTCCATGTCATGACCTATGCGCTACAGAGCAGCGGAGTTGTCGTGCGCGCTACAGCGCTGGTTGCCATGGGCTTCTATATCGTTTTCTTCACTGGCGCCGCGTTCGCCATCAGCGACTTGGCGGCTGCAAAGTTCCGGCTCGGCATGCTGAAGGGCCAGGATGTTCTGGTGACACCTCTAGGCTGCGACCTTGCGCGCCTTTCCGGCGTTGCAAAGAAGTGTGGATCTGTGGCGGGTGAATCGGGGAATCTTCTGTGCCTGAAGAATGTCCAGATCCTCACTCGGTTAGGTAACCACGTGCTGATCACCGATTTGGAGTGGAGGCCTCAAAAGCCCTCTCCGTCCGTGGCGATTCCCACTGCGGAGATCCGAGGATGGTTTAGCACGCCTCGCGACGAGAAGGATGCGGACTTCAAGCGGGAGCCACCTACGATACAGTGCGCACTCTCCAGCGAAGCAGCATCTGTTCAGGGCACCAGGCCCAAGTAGCAAATCCGTTGTGCAAGGCGAGCACCGGATTACCGGTGCTCGCTACCTGGCGGATCGCGCCAGCTGTCAGCAGGGCGCTTACAACTGAATCCGCGCCACGCTCTCGTCAGCGCCCTTGTCATCCTTCTCGCCGTTCTTGATGCTCACGAACAACACATTGTTCTTCGCATCCAGCGCCAGGCTGTTCGGGTGGGTCGGCACCGTGTAGGTGGCCACCTTCTGGTAGCTGTCACTGTTGTACGCCGTCACCGTGCCCGCTTCGCGGTTGGTCACGTACAGGCGCTTGCGCGGTGCATCCAGCAGGATGCCCAGCGGGCCAGCGTCGGTCGGGATGCTGGCCAGTTCCTTGCCAGTGCTGCGATCGAGCACCAGCACGCGCTGGCCCGGATGCTTGCTGACCAGGCCGCTGCTCTTGGCCTGGTAGCCACGCAGGAATTCCGAGCCCTGGTCGGTCACGAACAGGCGCTTGCTGGCCGGGTCCAGCGCGATGTTCATCGGCTGCTCGGCGGCGATCTTGTGCTGTGCCACTACCTTGTTCGAATCGGTGCCCACCACCACCAGGTCGGCCAGCAGGTTGCTGGTATAGACGCGCTTGTTGGCCGCATCCAACGCCAGGCCAGGTGCCTTCGCATTGCCCAAGCCGTCGATGGTGTTGATCACTTTCAGCGTGGTGGTATCGATCACGAACAGCACGCTGCTCACGTCCGGCTGGCTGCTGTGGCCGGTCACGTACAGGCGGTTGCCGGCGCTGTCGACCACCAGCTCGCGCAGGTCATGGGTGTAGGCGGCCTTGCCGTCCTTGCCGGTCTTCTTCTCCATCAGCTGGATGGTGCCGATGGCCTTGTTCTGCGCGGTGTCGACCACGGTCACCGACAGATCCACGGTGTTGCCCACGTACAGGCGGTTGTGGGCGTCGTCGAGCACCACGCCAAAGGCCTTGCGCTCCAGCGGGATACGGGTTTCCACGGCCAGCGTGGCCGGGTTCAGGCGCAGCACCTGGGCCGGGCCGGCGTCATCGCCGAAGCCACCGGACGAGGCCACAAACACGGCGTTCTGTTTCGGGCTGTAGGCCAGTTCGTACAGGCCCTTGGCCACGGCCTGGCGCTGCACGGCGGTAGTGGCACTGGCGGCGGGGGCGTTATCGGCGAACGCGGACGGCACGCCAAGGCTGAGCGAGACGGCAAGGGCCAGGGCGGCCGAGCGGAGAGCGGAATGACGGAACATGCGAGCATCCTTGAAAGGGCACGGGAGGGTGTCCTGGCTCGCTGGGCCGTACGGAGACGGCCGTTCCGGCGTGTGCGCACGGAAAGGCTGGCTGGGGTAGCGGGGGAATGGTAGCAGGTGGGGGGGCGTGGCGTGCGTCTGCGCACGCGTGGCAGGCGTTCGACGTGAGGGCATAGCCCTCCCCAGCCTCGTGCGTTGAAGTCGCGAATTGAGCAGAACGATTGCGGACGATTGGCGTTGCTCGCCTTCCACAACGGCGCTTCATCTCGCCTTTCACCGCTCAAGATCCTCCCGGCGCGGCCGCTAATGCCGTTCAAGCGTCCGTTCGAGAATCCGATGAGCACTGAATACAGCACACCGCCGTCCCAGTCCGCCACCGTCAACCCGATGCGGCTGCCCAATACCCTTCATCTCACCCTGGGGTTGTTCGCACTGGTGCTGGGCCTGGTGCTGCTGCTCGGTGTCAGCAACGCCGAACAGGCGCGCGCCATGGGCCTGGGCCTGGTAGGCCGCGCAGCCACCGGCCTGACGCTGTTGCTGCTGGGCGGCGTGCATGTGGGTGTGGCGATGCGCTACTTCCGCTTCACCGTCATGCCCGGCGAAGCGGGCAAGATCGCCGCGCCGGATGGCGTTTCGGTCAGCAATCATCTGGTGGGGCTGATCAACGACGGCATCACGGTGCGCCAGCGCCCGGATGATCCGCTGTTGTCCATGCTGTACGGCCTCGTTCCGCATCTGATCCATGCACCGTCGGCCATCCGCTGGCATGCTGAAGTGCAGCTGCGCCGCGCGGTCTACCTGGCCGCGGTGTTGATCAGTTTCACGCTGGCCTGGGTATTCGCCCAGCCCGCCGCATTTGCATGGATGGCAGGCCTCTACTTCGCACTTGCAGTGGTGCTGCTGAAGCCGTTCGCCACGCTGGAAGCCATCCGTCGCGGCGCGATGGAAGCCGCACCTGACGCCGTGCCGCCCCCGCGCTGGGGCGCCATGGTTGTCCTGCTGCTGCTCTCCATTGCTGGTCCGCTGGCGATTACGTTGTCGCCAGTGCAGGTGCCCGCTCCACCGTTCGCGGTCAGTACCGTGGTGCTACCAACGATTGCCGTGCTGGGCAGCGCGCTGATTGCCAGTGCGTTGTTCACCGTTTCGCTCATCGCACAGACCGGCAGCTACAGCGCCTCTGCCGCGCGCCACATCGTGCGTGAGGATCTGCAGATGCCCGATCTGACCGGTGGCCTGCTGGAGCGCCTGAAGACGCGCATGCCCTACCCCAGCGAGTACCACGCCGAGTATCACAACGTCAGCGACGACGCCTACGATGGCCACCTGCTGCTGGAAACCGAGCCGGTGGTACGCGCCGAGCGGAGCACGTCGCGGCTGGGTGATGCCTTTGCGGCCGCGTGGAACTCTGACACGCAGCGCCCACTGCTGGCGCTGGGCCTGTTCGGGCTGGTGCTGGGCCTGGCCGGCGTGGTGTTCGCCTTCGTCTACGCACGCAGCAGCGGCGCGGCAATGATGGGCCTGATCGCCCTGGGCCTCATTTCTTCGGCGCAGTTCGCGCTGGCGTCTGCCCACAAGCTGTGGAACCGCGTGGACTTCCAGTCGACCGTGTACCGCGTGAGCTATCGCGGCACCTTCCACCGCGCCAAGCGCGTGGCGGGCAACGCGTACGCCGGTAATGGCACGCTGGCCGAAGGCGCGGTGCGCTTCGGGCCGCTGCGCGTGGCCGTATGCGTGGCCGAGGTCACTTCAGTGGCGTTCGCACGTGGCGGCCGACGGCACGTGACCGCGCTGGACCTGCTGCCCAACGAATCGCAGGCATTGTTCGATGTGCTGCAGGACTACACCCGTGATGCACAGGAGCGCGCCGGGCAGTTCTATCAGCAGGAACATCAGGTGCGCGAGGCGATGAGCCACGGCGGACGGCCACCGGAATTGCCGCAGGCACAGCAGCCGGTCGTACCTGTTTGACGAGATGCCCCCAAGGTTTACCTCGGGGGCATTCTTCTTTGATGCGGTACTACGTTAAAGCCTGCGACTCCAAGAACTACCCGCTCACCTGCGCTTTTCAATGCCGCCGAGCTTCGAAAGCGTGTACCGCAGTGACCTTCTCCTGATGTCTTTGGCGCTAAGTGAAAAGTCTTTCGGCTTTCTAAAACATGTAGTGATCAAGCCGCGAAGTGAATGTTCAGTCGCACGGATCACCTATCCGGAGCCCGGGTCGTCAACACGTCTCCGACCATAGGCCCACATTCAATGACACCATCGTCCCCGCGCCGATATGTGATGCCGGCCTTGCAAGCACGCGGTGCCATGTCCCAAACCCATCCCTTGAGCTGACGACTGGCATTGCCAGGCGAATAGAGCGGCATGTTCATGCGCAACCCGTCATCCTCGCCTAGATTGAGCGTGCACATGACGGTGCCTTCGCCTTCACACTCTTCGTCGGGGTCTGGATCGCCGACATGAGTAATGGTCGCCAGAAGGGGGGCGACATGTATCAAAGCTCGTAGCGCATGTGGCAAATTCGTGAATGATGATGCTGCGCGGCCATCGCTAGGCTCTTCTACGAATGGGTCGTCCAGCGTAACGCGACGGAAATAGTGTTCACTTCGCCCCATCACGTCGCGACCGCCGATGGCGGTTGCCATGTCCTCCAACTCATTGGTACGCAGCAGGAAGGTCGTTTCATCTGCATGCATCGCCACCAGTTCATCATCATTGGCGTCACTGCCTAGCGAATAGCTGCGCAGGGTGACGTCCAGCGAAACGATGTCATCTCCCGCGGAGTTACCGGAGATTTCGTAGCAGCCGCTGTAAACACGTATCTCCGTTCGCTCGAACGTCTCGTGAAGAATACGCCAGAAGAGCAGACGGTACTGTCCGCTCGGCAATAGCGCCAGCAGCCGATGCCAGTCGATGTAAGAGGACAGATACAGACCAGCGAGTCCCGGGCCTGTTGCAATACCCTCGAACATGGACAGATGTCCGACCGGCAGCGCGTGGGCTACTGTCGTCGGCTTGCCGGCCTTCGGCTTGGGCGGATCAACGGCATCGCGAAGGCGGCGATGCATGTCGAGCCCATCGACCCTTGCGATCCGTAGCATCTGCATGGAAAGCAGCATCTGATCGACTTCGTAGACTTCGCCGGGGGCCAGTGCTTCGCACTCTTCTCTTGCGGTGCGAACCAACGCTGGTGAAATGAGCGATTCGAGCGCTTCCTGCTCACACAGGAGCTCGTTGAAGAAGTCATCGAGACTCCACGCCAGGTCACCCGTCCTTTTTGACACGGGATCGATGTAGACCACATCCTCGTCAGATTCCGTCAGCTTTCGGTAGTAAAGAAGTGTGCCGAAAGGCGTAAGCGCGATGGGAACGCGCCGTACGGTGTCGGGCGGCGAGACGATCCACCGATCGAGCACGGGTTGCCATGGCCGGGGATCGATCAGGGCAAGTTGAAGGTCGCCATAAAATCCGAGACCTTTTCGACGCCACAGTTCGAGAAGGCTGGCAGGAACAACACCCTCATAGGCAGAAACAAGCTCACGGGGAGCCGGCGAAACCTGTCGTGATGGAGGGTGCGCTTTTACGAAGCGATGTAGGGTAAGTCGGCGAAGAAAGACCACGCAAGCACCCCTAGAACGTTGGATCTGTGACGGCAAGCAGGCCCAGGTCGTTCATTTCCATTTCGACTTCGTTGGCGCGTTGGATGTGTTCCTTGTTCGACAGATCAAATGCCTGATCAATGGACACCACGATGGAGCCGCCTGGAGCGGGCAGCACGTCTGCGGCCAGAGGGAGCTGCTGTCGACTGACCGCCTGGCGTACGTACGCCATCCAGCCCACGCACTGCCGATGCGGGAAGGTAGCGTACTTGGTCTTATAGAACTGAAATTCACCATCCACCTTGTCGTAGATGTCAGCAAAGGCAAACGTGGTTCCCGGCTCTCCCTCAAGCAATGAAAGCAAGGTCTCTGCAACCAAACGGCTCGGGTTGGCGTGCAACTGATCTGGCCGATACAGGGAGACCGTCATGTACCCCATTGCCGGGATGTAGTCTATTTCGATCAGCCCTGGCCGCCGCTTGGTTCCGTTGTCGTTGACCACGGACGCACTGAATGACGTTGACCCCATTCGATCGGCGCGTTCCCGCAACCTCTCCACAACGGCGTCCTCATCCTCAAAGGGAATGAGCTTCTGCTTAGGTGTGTTCTCCCCGCAGAACCATTCGTTGTTACCAGGGATGCGCCGTAGCGTTGCCAACAGTTGACGGTAGGCGCCACGAAAGTCGGTCTCGACTCGCTGACCGATGTCGAAACGAAGGATCGCGAATATCATGCGTGGACAACCTGCTGAATGTATGGGGTGTGGACACAGACAACGGGTGGCGGAATGCTGGATGAGGCCCATCTATAGACCTCTATCTCCATGAAATGCCATTGCAGCTTTCCTTGCGGCGAAGCGGTGTTGATGACCGCAATCTGCCGACCAGCCTCCTCAATCATGCCCGGGAATACGAATCGACTTGGGAACCCCAGCTTGGGCGCCCCGTCGTCCCGGGAGAGGAATTGCGCGTAACGGCCCTTCGCATCCACCACGGTACATTGGGCCCTCCAGAAGCCATCGAAGTAGACGCCGCCATACAGCCATTCCAAGAGGTTCAATTGCTCGGCGTCTGGTTGAGATTCGCCCTTGAGTGCGGACCATGCTCGCCCGGCAAGGGATGTGTCGAAATCAGTGATCGGCAAGCCAGTGTTCTTGTCACAATAGCTGAACCTTTCGGGCCCAGCATTCATGTTGGCGATCTGTAACTGGTAGTCCCAATTGACCTTGTTCTCGCGGCGAACCGCTCGACGCGGCACGGCAGGCACCAACACACCTTGATCCAGCTTGCACTGATTGCATTCGGTTGAGCTGCTTTGGTTTGTGCAATCCCCCTCCTTTGCTTGCTCAATTGGTATGACACCAATGGCACGCCGCAACCGCTCCAACGACGCAGAACGCCGAATGACTTCGCCGATAGCTCGCCCTCCAATTGGCAGCGCACTGGCCATCGTCAGTTTCTCCAATTTGTCTGTGCACGGAAGATCGACAACAGATCCTCCGCTGTTAGATTGGGGTTGGCAGCAACCTTCATCTTCAGGACCACGGCGGGTTCTCGCCGCAACAATCCATTGTGGGTCGTGTCTGCTCGCACCCACCGCACCAGAGTCGGCACGCGAGTAATATGCAATTCGTAGGTCGCAAAGTCATACGACTCGCGCACCGCACTCGACAACTGCTGATCCGACGTATGGCGGATATCTTCAGGCATGTCGCGTCGGAGTTCCGCAGCAATGCGTCCGGTAAACGATTCAGGCTCTGGCAAGCGCAGCAGGGCTTCCTGCTCTGCGGTCAGCTCAATAGGCATTCTTCAGTATTCCTTTGGCGGTGCACCATTCGGAAAATGGCGCCATGAGACCCTGGAGCTGTTCGCGGGTCAGAACGCACTGCAAGCGCGTGAACACCCTGGGATCCCAAAAGCGAAATAGCGCACGCGAGCCATCGGATAGATGCAAGTCCAGGAACGACTGAAGGTGCGCGAAGACTGTTTCAAAATCACAGTTGCTCTTCAGATGGCTAACACACGGCACACAATCCCCAGTCCCCTCCAGGGCGTTAAGCCACCCATCCAGTGTTGTTACTCCGTCCAGCTTGACCAGCCATGGGCCTACATCAGCGTGCTTGGCCTCCGGTTGGCCATGGAACAAGGAACGGTGCAGGAGATCCTGGGCATAGAAGCGCAACGTGCGAGCGGCATCTGGCCTAACGGCACAGTCAACGATGAGATAGGTATACATGGTTATTGCTCCAGATATGCCGCGGCGCTCTTTCCAACCTGACAATGCACTGCCTGACCGTCGACAATCAGCGTGCCATCACCCGTGACTCTGGGGAAAACACCCTTGTGCAGCGGGCACACGGCTTTATCACCTATTCGGGCGACTTGCATTCCATCAATGTCTGTATCGGGTGATCCCGTGATGACCGTTCCGCCACCAGTGTTCCTGTGACCTAAAGCGATGAACATTCTTGCTAGTCAACTCTGCATGACTGTCAATGACTTCAGCATTGTGGTCTCGCTGCGCATTGGATTTCACGCTATCACATGATGCGTCTAGCGCCCTGTAGTGAAAGATGAACTGCGATCTCCAACCCAAGACTGGAAACGTTGGACTGGATCTATCGCGGAGAATTCAAACCATGTCGCAATCGACCCGTTTTCCATTTCGGCGCTGCAGCGGGGCTGTCGTGGTCGGAATTACAGGGCTTTGTTGGCTGTTCCTCGTCAGATGCTTTGGGGCAGCAACTCAACGACACCCGGCACCATCTCACAGCAGAGCATTCGGGCAATGCACAGCGTGAAACAATGCCGTAAGCGTCACCACTCGGGAACGTGCAGATCGTCCCCATCGCCATCCCCAGTCGCCTGCGCGATCTCGACCGCGCCGCGCTTGCGGCGGTGGGGCAATGGCGGTTCGCCTCCCCTCAGGTGGCCACGCCATGCCGATCGGGGGCCGCGTGAGCCTGGTCTTTGCCCGCAGCTCGCCCCGTTCCAGTCCGTGAGATACCGCCACGCCCCCCTTGCCCCGAGGAGGATAACCATGGCCAAGATCGACGCCGAGTGGCTGGAGGACTTTGACGAGGCCCTTCTGGGCCTATTTGCCGTCGGCCACAGCGATGCAGGCATGGATGAGTACCTGCTCAACTGCTACGCGAATCTGCAACCGCGTGAGGCGGCGATGGCCTTTGGCAACGACTACGATCTGCCCCGCACGCCGTTCCTGTGGCCGATGCCTGCACTGGCGCTGCAGAGCTAAGCCGCGTCCCAATCGGCACGTTTCGCGTTTCGGTGCTGTGGCGGGGCTGTCGTCGCTGGGGTTCCGAGACATCAATGGGATCGGCCCAGAACTCTCCTACATTCGCCTTGGGGATGACGCGGAATAGCTGGGTCAGGACCTGCGCAGCTTTGCCTCGGCAAGCCTTGTCGCCATGTAGTCCGAATCTGCCTCGACGACAGGATTAACGCCCGTCGAGTTGCTGCCCTTTCGTACATCAAAGATAACCTGATACTTGCCCATCACGCCCCACCGCTTGGGTTTGGTTCGGTCATCCAACACTCGTTGCGGGCCGCAATAATGGCAGCCTACTTCTTGTATTTGTCCACAAATCCCTGCATCTGCTCACGCCTCTCGGGCGTCAGATCCTTGTTCTCATTCAGTTGCTTCTCTACCGCTTTGGCCATGACGCCAGGCCCTTCGGTCACCACATACCGCCCGGCATTCCACAACAGATCGCCCGCAAACGATGCACAGGCTTTCGTGGTCTCGCCTGCGCCAGATGCGTCGCTGATCTTGCGCCACGCTTTTCCCAGCTCTTTGTAACCCCAGTCCATGATCCCCACCTGAAGTGTTCAAGTATCACGCTACCCCTGGCTAACCCGCGCCCGTAGCTGCTTGGTGGCTTACGCCATGGGTAGCACGACGTCATTGGGTGTAAGGCGAAAACGCAGCAGCTCTATTCCAAGCTCTTCCAGCGCTTCCTCAATACCAGCCGGCAATACTCCTTCTTCCGGCAGGACGAGCACACGGCGACCGGCTCGCACGCCGTGCACCATCAACTGCCCGATTCCAGCATAGACACTCGACCGATCGGTCGAAGTTTTTACCTCAAAGACGTCCTCAAGTTGATCGCCCTTGGCGACACCCAGGTCGATCAGCACGTTCTTCACCAGCCGTCGCCCTCGCTTGAGGCCCGCTTCCTGAAGCCACGTGCTCAGTGCATCGACCACCTCGCCGTGCCGCGATATGTAATCCAGCACGCGGCCGCGATGGCCGGAACGGGGACCCGTGGGCTCGGCGTAGTACTCCCGCAATTGCGCCAATCGGCGCTGGAACTCGGGTGAGTCCACTTCGCCTTCGCGTACAGCATCCTTGAACGCTGCAACTATGCTTACGTAGCGCAGCAACGTGCGCGCAGCACCCTTACCCTCCACCGGCCCCATCAGCACGCCCTCACGATAGGCGCCCTCCGAGTCCATCACTTGGCGCAGGGGTTCGTTGCTCCAGGCAAGAAATGCTTCTTTGCCCACACCTGTCCGGCCACCGCCGATCCGCGCAGAGTGAAAGAGGTAGATCCGGCCAGTGTCCGAATCGCGGGCGAAGAATCCGCCTACTCGGTCATTGCGGCCTTCTTCTACGACATTGACCTCGACGGTGATGCTGACACCATCATTGTCAGAATAGAGACCAAACCAGTTCAACCGGCGCGGGGTCGTGGTGGAGCCCGCCTTCAGCGCGCCGGGCCAATACCAGTACTTGCCGAAGGTCTTGATCGTTTCGCCCGGGCGTCGACCACCGGGATAACCGATATCACGAACCACGTTACCGTCACATTGTTGTTCCAGCGTCAGTTCAAGCAATTCCTGGGCGCGCGCGATCTCTGCACGCCGTTCAAGCATGATGAACATCAACATCCCCTGTCATTTAACGGTTTCCTTCAGGCCATCTGTCAGCGCCAGCGTCCTGGGAAGATCATAGCAGTGACGCCTTCACGGCAACTCAGGCGAACTGACCCCGCAAGAGGAACATTGAATCTCTCAGCGCCGCCCATTCTCAATCTAAAGATTAGTGAGGTCGTGCCGATAGGTCATGCCTCCAGACTGCCCCACAGCCAATAGCACGGCCATCAGCCGGTAGAGATTCGCCCTCTTTTGACACCAGGGAATTCGCTTGGGACCCGTGTTCTCGGGCGAATTCCGCAGGGGTTTTCCATGCCAGTGCACTGTGGGGCGCTCCTCTTCATCGCCTGAATCCTCGTGATCCGAGGGGGCCCATGCGGGACGAAGTCTCCAATTTACGCTGGCCCGGTTCTTCGGGGGTGGGTCACGATCAGGAACTGCGCTGATCAGACCTAGGCGAAGGCTGTGCCTGCAAAAAGCGGCATGCCTGTACGTTGATCTCAACGAAGGCATCCCAAGACACTGTTGCCGCATAGTGCCTCTGGAATTGAAGATCGACCCGACAAATGTCGGGCCGATCTTCGTATATGCCACAGCGCCGCTGCTCTTCGCAGTAGTGGCGGCATACCCCATCCCCTCGGTCCAAGTAGCGCGTCTGTTCAGCCACATGGACCTGCTGGCAACAAAGTCCGCAGCCGCTGCACGGAAACGGCGCGTTCACGCCCTGGCCAGTCCAGAAAGCCACGCGCGCGTGCCAGATACGTTGCCAACCTCGTATGGCAATTCAATGCCACGTCGCTCGATCTCAATCGCCAGCACCAACGAGCGCTCAAACTCGGCATTGCAGGCCGTCAGGTCCTGTGCAAACTCAACCATCGCGCACGGATCAACATTCAGTTCAATGGCTGCCAGTTCCATCAGGTAGGTATCAAGTCGCCGATTGATCTCAATGAAGTCCGCCAGGGTCTGGACATGTGCGCTGCGCGCCATGAAGTCCCAGATCTTGGCAGCCAAAGGGCTATGCAGAAGTGACCAGGTCAAGCCCAACGTCACCACGCCACTCACCAGCGCGGCCAGGAACGAAACCAGCGGTCCGCCGATGACTGGGGTCGCAGAAAGCGCTGCCAGCTGGCTCAGAACCAGTGAGGCCGCTATCGCTCCTGCGCCCACAGTGAGTGCTTCTAGTGCTGCCCGCTTCTGATCGATGTCGTTCAACCTGCCAGGATTGAGGCACATGATCTTGATCGACTTCACCAACGATCCCCACATTTCGCGGACGATCTTGGCGGTATTCTTGGCCGACCTTGCGAAGATGTTGAAGACCGTCGTAGTTATGCTGGCCGCAACGCCGCCAAGGAAGGAATCTCCAAATTCTGCAAGCAAGTCGCGGAATCGGCGCTGGACTCTGCGCCAGATGCCACTGAGCAGCGCACTGACCCTATGAAGAAATCGCTCAAACGTGAAGCGCCTCTTCAAGCCTTTCAGGGCTGACGGAAGTTTGGCTCGCAACTCAAACCAAACCTCACTTGCAATCAACCCCAGGACCTGGCGCAACCCCATACGCAACCCGACGTTCGCGGACGCATACGCAGTATTCTTAAGGAACTTGCTACCGGTGTAGTAAGCGACATTGACCTCCCGCTCATAGGCATCGCGCGCTTCAGCATCACGCTGACGCATTCCCTCCTGGTCAATGTCCTTCAGCGTGTCATTGCGCTTCTCAACCTTGGCAATACCAGCCTCCAGGGTTCTTGCGTGGTGCTGCTGTTCCGGGGTGTCGCGCGGCAACGCATCCAGCTCCCGCTTCCACGCCGCGATCTTCCGCTCATTCTCCTTGATAGTTCTGGAGACGTCGGCCAGATACGCATCGATCGGCTTGGCGCCTTTGGATGAGTTGATGGTCTGGTGCGTTGACTGCAGGTTGCTGGATCGGTTGGCAAGCTCTACGCCATCCAGCTCCGCCAGCACGCGCCCGGGATCGTTATGAACCTCCTTGGCCGCGATGACATGATCCAAGGCACGCTTGTCCTCCGCGCCCATGGTCTTCCCACGATAGGGGTCACTGAGCGTGCCTGTCTGGTGACTCGCTTTGTCGGCCCTGCCCTGTTCCCTATAGTTCGCATGGGTGTGATAAGCCGTGGCGTCGTACTTCTCCTGGTCTTCATACCGCCGTCTCTCGGTATTGGCGGCACCGCTGTCACCATCCGCCACGTAGTGCCCCTGGCGAACATTGTGGATGGTATCCACATCCCCACCCTGTTTATCCTGCAGCAACAGGAAGTCGAGGCCAAAGCTGGTTGCCAGGCTGTTCACGACGGTCTTCTCCAACTGGGGCATCCAGTCGAAATCGTGATCTGCATACGATGAGGTCATGGGATAGTCCAAATTGGGAGATCTGATGAAGGTGGCGGATGACACGCACCCGCCACTGAATACTTACTGGGCGTTGAACCGCATTGCGCTGTTGCGACCTTCAGCCAATGCCGCGTCAATGCCGTCCTTGTTGAGGATCATCGATCCATCTGCGTCAGTCTCCATCTGCGGCACGCCATCGGTGCTTACCACCACATCGCCATCCTTCATCTTGACCTTGAACAGCGGGGTAGAAATGATGTCGGTGAGGATCGCCGCCAACGCGTAGCCATTCCCGATGGCCAGCATGATTTCGTCCTCGAACTTCGAAAGCTCTTCATCGACGTTTCGATCCAGACGGCTCAGACCGCTGACGAGACTGTCCATGCCCTCCAGGGTATCGAGGTAGCGCTCGAAGCTGACACGGATCTCTTCCAGCGCGGCCTTGACCTTGCGCGCGGACAGCGCGGTGCTCGCAAGAGAAACGCCTGCCTTTTCCATCTTGGAAACAGCCTTGTCGACCTCAATGCTGGACTGTTTGGCATTCTTCAGCGCCTTGTCGCCGTGACTGTCGTAGGCCCAACCCGCAATCGCAAAGATGGGGGCGGCCACTGCAGCCCCCAGGATGGCCGTCCCGCCTGCGATACCCAGCCCACCAGCAGCCAGCGAGCCCCCACCGATAGCCGCCAGCGTCGCGTTCGTCGCCGCAACACCCGCCAGGCTGGAGATTGCAGTACCCGTGGATGCCGCAGCAAACGTCATCACGCCGCCATACACGGCGAAGCCAGCGGCGACACCACCAGCACCCGCGCCGGCAATACTCCCCAGCACACCCACCGCGGAGTACGCATAGGCTTCGATCTTCTGCAACGTGTGGCGCGGCAGCTTGACCTCGAGCTTCAGATCACGACTCTGGTTGAGCTGCTGCAGCAATGCTGCCGACAGCAATGAGAAACGCTCGAAGTCCTTTCCGATACTCAGTTCCAATTGTCCGAGCGCATCGAGTGAGTCAAGTGCCTTAGCCTCGTGGCGATCGAACTGCTCACGGCGAACCTGGTAACGCGAGCGCGCGGCGTCGGCGATATCGTCTGATTCACTGTGCTTCTTATAGCCGTCGTAAGCCTTCTTGGCGCCAACCGAGAGGGCCGCCGCAGCGCCGAGACCGATGATGATAGGGAGGGGCATGTCCGTGTTTCCTGGCAGTGGTGGTGGTTTCGGGTATGAACAGCGTTGGGGGTGTGAATCAGGCGTCGGTCAGCAAGTAGGCCGCAGCAGCGCTTTGCACGCGGGTGGCGATGCTCCGACGGAGGGAGTCCGGCTCGATTACACGGATGCGCTCGGCCTGGGCCAGAATCCAAGTGATCATCTCTTGGTCATCAGGCACCTGGACCCGCAGCCTTTGCCAGTCTCTTCCTTCGATGGCTTGCAGCTGCTGCCCGGTGGCAAGTGGCGTTTCGGCCAGGGCCCAGGCTAGATGCGGATGCACTTCGGCATGCAGCTCTGTGGTTCCGATGCTGTTGCGGGGACTGAACGCGGCCGACTGTAGATAGCTCGGCATATCGAAGCCACGATCGTCGGCCTCCTCCTCCTGTACAGAGATGTCCAGGATGCGATGCAAGGCATAGTGGCGAAAATCATCAAAGTCGCCGACGCGGGCAATCAGATAAGTCGTCGCTCCGCGCGATGCCAGTCCCGCGGGATGAAGCAACAGTTCTACCGGCGTCTCCTTTGCGCGGCTGAGATACCGAACCTGAAGTACGCGACCGGCGAGTAGACCGGTAGCAACGCGGTCCCAGATCTCCGGCACAACCGAAGCGGGTAGAAGCGGCTTCACGGGAGGGACTACCCGAACACGCCGAGACCACTGCGAAAGGCCGTTGTGGTCCATCGCCTGCAGCAAAGCACGGGACTCGTTGAAATGCGGATCCAGCAGATCGAGAACGGTAGGCGGTAGGATATGGCGAAGGTGCTCCTCCGCCATGGTCATCGCCAACGCCGCCGCCGGACTGATGGAGGGGACCGTCGTCTGGGCGTCTACAGCAAATGACCATCGATATGGACGCAAGCGACGCACAGTCTCGTCACTGTCTTCTGAGCTGCATACCAGCTGGAAGAGCGTGCTCAGTTTTCCCGAGAGATCGCGCTGCAACGAGCGCAAGTTAATATCAAACCCCTCCGCCCACAGCGCATCACGCAGTTCAACTGTGGAGATGCTGCGCGGATAGCGCGGGATCAGGCGCAACAGGACAAGATTCCTGGCGAGTGGGTCCTTGTTTGAGCGTTGACTCATGGTTCCTTGCTGGGCCCGACCTAAGTCGTCGCCCCCCTCAAAGTGTGGGAACAGACTGCGGGGAGCACGCGACAATCCGTGTCGCCTCATACTGATCAGTACGACTGAGATTCAAATGATCGGTGTTGAGCGCGTGGCGCGTGCTTGGGTACAGGCGTCGTTGCCCGTTACCGCGCAGCCGTGGGCAAGGCCATCGGCTTGGTGCACCGAAGTTGAGGCGGCTCAAAAACCATGGAAAGATTGGCGGCGCAAGGCGCGCCTGGGCCGTGCGACAGTATCCCTGCCGCCACGAGAGAATTCCCTTTCATCTTCAGCCCCCCTGTGGGCCAATCCATTTTTGCAGAGTCTACGACATTGGAACGACAGGATGGCCCTGATTTCCATAGGAATTTATGCAACTCATGGAGACCAGAAACAAGCCTAAAGATCCTCTGCGCGGCGCCGCTAAATTCCTAATGGAAATTGCGCTGACAATCTGAAGCCGAGATCCGGGCATTTACGACAGCTCTCTACATCCGGGCGCCTTCGACGACTCGTTAAGAATTTCGCGGCAATCTGCGTTCGGCACCGCACTCGCTGGTACTTCTGCTGTCGATCCACCTCATCGGCAATGGCCAGGGCGACTTCGCTGATAAGGCACACGCAATGTCTGTGGCTGCGGACCACTGAAACGCCAGCATGGATGAGTACCTGCTGGGCTGCAACGCAGACCTGCCGCCGCGCGAGGCGGCATTGGCGTTCGGCAGCGACTACGATCTGGAGCGCGACGATGCGCTGTGGCCACGGCCGGGCGTGCCGATGTGAACCGTGCAGCCGCTATGCTGGCAGCGCACCGGAATGGAAACCACGTATGCCCCGTTTGAACACCGCCCTGGCACTGAACCTCATTCTAATGCTGCTGGGCTCCTCACCTGCCATGGCCACGGCGGCAGACCCGCAGGTTTCCACTGAAGTGTTCGTAGAGGCCGGTGACAACCCCACCTTCAAGCTGCAGCAGGCGCCCGCCCTTGTGTATTCAACGACCCTCGCCACGCCGCCCGATACCTTCCTGCAGGCTCCCATGGCGGTGCTGCTGGTTGCCCAATTGGATGAGCTGGGCCACGTTTCCAACGTGATGGTGGCGCGGTCCAGCGGACTGCGGGAGCTTGATCGTGCGGCCCTTACCGCAGTGGACCAGTGGCGCTTTGATCCGGTCGTGGTTGAGGGTGTCGCGCGGTATGCGCGGGTACGGGTCCGCCTGACCTTCGCGCCCACGGCCGAGGCGCCGCCCGGCTGAACCGCTGGCCCAATCTGTCGCGATTGACCCTGGGCCATCGCGCTGGCTGCGGGTGCTCATGCGCTTGGGGCCAATAGCGCCAAGCTCTTCAAGAGCGTTGCGGCGCAATCGCTTGCCGGCTTAACACCGTGTGCGACAATGCCGAAAGCGTCAGGACTGACAATCGTCGGTTCTGCAGTTTCTTGGCATTTGGCAGCTGCGCGGGTATCTCTTGGCGTGCCACCGGAAAAGGGTGGCGCGGGACTCGAAAACCCGTGTTTATGCCAGCTGTATACGCTTGTCAGTCGGCGTCACCTTGGGGTGACGCCGGCTGGCAATCCGTTCGCGTTCCATGGCGGGCGGTGCGTGGGGGCCTTCGGGCCCGCCGGTCTGGCATTTACCGGTTTTCGAGCCCGCACCGTCCGCCACCTTTATTGGTGGCGCTGCTATCTGTCCTGTACGGAGCATTGCCATGAACACATCGGACTTCCGTTCCCTGCACGCGCAGTACGATCCGGACAACCCCGACGCCGAGCGCGAACCGTCCCCCGATCCCAAGACCTTCGTCGCCACACTGCGCCGCATTGGCAGCGGTGTGGCTGCAGACGGCCAGCCTTGGCCGGAACGGCATCAACTGCCTGGGCGCTGCCTTCAGCTGGCGGATGCGGACTGTGCACTGGCCGGTCTGCGCGTGGTGGCGGAGCTGATGCTGGCTGCGGAGCGCACGCGGCAGAATGGTGCACCCGAGGAGTACGTGGGGGATCGTGTGATGGAAGGGTTGAAGATGGCGTGTGTGGCGTTGACTGCGCAGGTGGCTGAGCGGTTGCAGGTGCGGGAGTAGCGCAGTTGGGCCTGGTTATCTGTCGCCTGGCTACTGTTCACCCACTCGCTATCGGCGGACCGTTCGCCTTCTGGTCCATCCCCTATCTGCAGAGCGTCCAATGAAGCCTGTGATCTATGTCGCTGTGCTGCTGGCGGCGCTGTCTGCCACGATCGCCAGCCGGCACGTACCCAAGGGAGGCTTGGAGCTGCGGACGTTTCGGAAGGTGTCCGACGCTGAATTTGCTTTCATGCGCGAGGAAGCCGTTCGACTGGTGCGCGAGGGCCTGGTACAGCACGCGCGCTACGCGGGAGACCGATACTTCGAGGTCAGCTGTGACGGCATACCCGTGATGCTGGTGGATAACTCGTTGGAGCAGCTTGTTATTGTGCTGTACGCGGATAGGGAAATTGATGTTCCCTGCGTTGTGCCGCTGCTATCGCATTGGAGTGGGCGGTTTGTGGCGGAGCGAGCGCGCGCATAACGAATGTGAGTACAGCGGAATGGGAGACCACTCTGGACCACCTCTGCAAGGCCCGCATTATGATGCGACTAGCCGCCACCACTGTGCCCTGCACCTTAATCTCGTGCTGCACACTCTCGTCGTCCGCATGCAGTTGGCTGACGCCAATTGCACCTTAGCCTCCCCTACGCGCCCCAGCCGAAATGCACTTGGCTAAGGAGCTCACGCGGCAGAACGGCGCGCCAGAACAGGGTCTGGGCGACCGGCAGATGGAGGGGCTACTGATGGCGGTACTTTCGCTGACGGTGATGGCCAGCGAGCGGGTGCAGGGGCAGCGGTAGACCCCTGCCACGGCATCCCCTCGATCACGCGCAAGGAGTTTCGCCATGACCAGCGCACTGGCACGCCGGTTGGCCTGCGCCGCGCTAGTGACCGTACTGGCTGTCAGCGGCCGCGCAAGGCCGCCATCCACGGGCTTGGATGACAGCACCGCCGCCACGCTCAAGGGCGCCACCAGTCCCCGCACGATGGGCGACCGCACCCACACGACGCGGCCGGTGGAGACCAATCCGGGCCCGCACCGTTTCATGCTCCCGGGCAACCTCTACTACAACCAAATCGACCCGTTTGCCGGTGGCGGGATGATGCTGGCAGTGTTCTGGAAGGACTTCGATACCCCGCCGCAGGGGGATCATCCTATGCAGTCGGTGGAAGATGGATACCGGCAGGTCTCGATAGAGCCTGCAGTAGGTGGATGGTGCGGGGGCTGCGGATTGTCTGGCGCAGGATTTGGCGGGGCTTGCGACGCTGACGCCGCGCTGGGGGCTGATGCCTGTGCAGTGGATCGCTCGTGGGTGCCTGACGATGTGCGGGAGGTGACGCCGGACTGGTAGGTGGTGCGGGATGGGGATAGACGCGTGAGTACGTTGATCAATTGTGACCCTTGGAAGTACATGCCAGACGATTCACTGATGGAGAGCGGGAAGCCTGTGCGGTCAAGTGGCGATCGCGTAGCGATGTGCCAGCATTCCACGGTGGATGCCGCGAATTGCCTAGCCGTAGAGATGAGCTACGCGTGGGTGCTTCTGGACGACTGCTGGCGATTGGAAACGACCACTCGCGAAACGATGCAACGGCACAACGTCGGCTCCACTCGGCAGGAGTACCCTGGCCCGCGTCACCTTGATGCTGATGCTGACGATCCCAAATCTGTCTGTATCGCGCATGATCAGCACGACATCCCACGCGGTTTCGGCCCAGAATGGATCAAGCTACATTACGGCCTGAAGCTCCGAACAAGCTTCGACCTCAGCCAGATCGAGTGGCAGGCCCCACCTACCAGCCGGACAGGTCCTCTATCTGGCGTCAGGTACCGAGTCGAGTTACAGGAACAGTTCTGCATCCGGGGGATTGGATCAATCAGGCCGAAGTCGAGCAAGTGGCTCAACCGCAGGTTCAGTTTGCAGATGACCTCATTGATTACCAGCTGGAATTTTTGGATGAAGTCGTCGCTACTTTAATCGATCGTTGGCTCGATTCCGTCTTGGTGGGCGAATCTACCTAATCAAACGATCCCTGGCGATCAGCAGTTACGGAGCGCCAAGCGCTGGACCCACAACTAGTATCGGCCAGCGCTTGAATTATGCATCAGGAGAATAACCACCTACACGTCCTGATCACCAATCGCCAGCATTTCCTCCTCCACATCCGTTCTACACTCACGACGGACGTTTAAGCAAATTTCTGGAGCAGCGGAAGATGGGAGACATCCTTACAAAGGAAGCTCGAAGTGAGCGCATGTCACAAATTGGCTCGACCAACACCAAGCCAGAGCTAATCGTTCGCCGAGAATTACACGCGCTTGGATTCAGATTTCGGTTGCATGTGCGCCATCTGCCGGGAAGGCCTGACATTGTGCTACCTAAATTCCGGACCGTAATCTTCGTTCATGGGTGTTTCTGGCATGCGCACCGCTGCCAAAAGGGGCGAATCCCAGCTTCGAACACAACTTTTTGGCGTGAAAAATTTCGATCCAATCAAATCCGAGACGCAAGGGTTACGAGAGAGCTCCGAAGCTTAAATTGGCGAGTTATAAAAGTATGGGAGTGCGAGTTGCGAACTGCGGAGATGCGCAAGAGAACCATTACTCGGGTGGCACGGCTAATTCGTGCCACCCGGCAAAGCCAGTGAACTATGGGCGCGACGCCCTACGACTCCCCGGCAACATCGTAACGGGCAAACTGAACTCTCATCCGTCCATTACCAGTTTTTATAATCGCATCACCCTTACCGGCCAATTGCTCGGCCCCGCCCTCGTCGAGAACCACTCGGCTTTCAGTGGCAGTATTTACCCGAAGTGCGATCTTTCCCGGCAGATTACCCTTGACCACGGTATTAACAACGGACACGACAGGCTTCTGTGTCGACACGATGACATGAATACCTGCGGCACGGGCCTTCTGGGAGATTCTTCGCAAGCTCTGCTCAATCTTCTTCCGCTCGTCATCATCGCTTGTCAGATCAGCATACTCATCAAGCACCAAGATCCAGCGCGCCATTTCTCCGCCAGACGCTTGGTACTCAGAGATACTCCTCACGTGGCCAGGCATGGATTTGAACAACCGGTACCTATCTTCCATTTCATCAACAGCACTAGCAAGGAGCTCCACGGCATCCTCAGCCATGCTGCCAATCGGGCCATCGGTATGCGGCAGCCCCTCGAGGGTGTTGAGTTCCGTCCCCTTAGGATCAATGAGCTTCAGCTTGAGCTCTTCAGATGAATAGAATTTCGCAGCACCATGAAGGATGGTAAGAAGTGCTTCTGACTTACCACTACCTGTCACGCCAGCAATCAACAGGTGAGGTGAATTTGAGCTAGAAAAGTCGATCTCGGCAATTTCACCAGAGGAATCCTCCCCCACCGGAACTACGAAACCTTTGCGCGGGCGCTTCCAGCGCTGCCACATTTCCTCCGCATCTACAAAGTAACGCTCGGAGTCATCCTTCGGGACGGATATAACAATGTTTCCCATATGGGTCGAGCAGCCCAATTGCATATCCGCGGCGAGCCCCATCCTCAGCTTCAGATTTTGGATCTGGGCCTCAACGCGATTTACGGAAACGCCATAGGCCGGCACGACAGAATATTCTACGAATGCGGGCCCCTCTTTGTAGGGCACTCCATCTTTAGGTCGGTTCACCTTTACATGAAATTCCGAAAGAGCCGAGATAAGCTGGTCGTACTTATGCTCTAGCACCTTACTGCTTAGCCTCGTTTCAGCACAATTGGTAGAAGCAGTCGACACCGTTGCAGCGACCTCAGCTACGCCATCGGGAGACTCGCCATTGGGGGGACGACTATCGACATCGGCGATTTTCACATCGAGTTCAACCTCGCCCCCTTTAGCCGGTTCGGGCGAGGCCACTGGCTGGCCGTCAAGCTCATCAGCCTCACGAACCTGGTCTTCGTTCGCCGCCGAAAGCGCTTGAAGAACAACATCGTGACAGCGCCCCACAGCGGAAGCCCCCCAGTAGCTAGAGTCATATTCTGCAGGATTTATGCGGATTTCAATCCGTCGATCTGACTCATCGCCATAGTCGCCACCAAATTCGTCCCAAGTAGCAGTCTCTCCATCCTCAGTTTTGGCGAATGCTTGATACCAAATGAGAATGCCGGTACCAGTGGCGAACTGAGCCCTTCCCTCTGCTACAGACCGAAGGACTTCGACAGCATCGGCGCTCTGGGTGTTGTTCAGCTGCAACCCGGCATCGAGCACTGCAAGTAGTCGCTGCCTAAGCATGGACGCCTTGCTTCCAACTGCTGACGTCACGCCGGCGCAAAGTTCCGCAAGTTGCATCTTATACATCTTGAGCTGTTCGGCATGCTCGCGAAGACGCTCCTCGCCCGCCTTTGGGAACCCTACTTCGCGCTCAGTCTTGACTAGACCGTAATGCTTGATTTCGATTGGAATCAGGTTCACGCGGCACAGGCCGCTGTTCGTACTCTGAGCCGATATCGCGATGAGGTCAGCTCGACGTCGATTGTCCCCCTTTGGATAGCCGACGGTATCCCTAAGGAAAGGATCCACAGCATCGACCGGAAGTACCAGGCGCAATTCTCCTGCTGGGGCTTCATCCACCCAACGCTGTAGAGAACTGAGCGCAAAGAAAAATCCAATCGCGCCAGTTGCCTGATGGTGACCAACAGAAAGTAGAGTGTTTAGGCCAATGGCGCGCTTTGCCAGTGTCGTAACAAGTAGCTTCGCACGCTGCCGTATCTCATCCTCAGACGCAACTGAGTTGAGACGGCTCAACCGATCGCGAATAGCACCACTGAGAGCACCGGGGACGCTCGCGAGGACAAAGTACGGCTGCACCCGCATAGCCCCGCCTCTTCCGGCAGAAACAGTCGTAGCCGGGCGCCAATCCCAAAGTACGTAGCTACCGCCGACATGGCTGGCTACAGCTCCAGCCAGGGACTGCGGATCCACACCAAAGTCTCCGGCGACTAGCCAGTTGGGGTTCGCTGTCGCGCCAGAAAAATTGGGCATTATCTTCACGGCCCATGCTTTGCCGCTATCGCTCTGTTCATACGCAAGCAAAGCCTTGGCGAGTCCACTCTCTCGCGATGCCTCGCTGTTCAAACTGTAGTCGAGAACTGAGTGATTAACGGCACTTTTTCGAACCGGCGTCCTTCGAAGCGGCAGATCAGGCAACCATCCAAGCGACTTCCCTATAAGGGAGAATCCGGCTCTTGCTGCGCCTCCCTCCACAAAGGTGACATGGTTCTCAGCGACATCACCATCTGGTGCGGTGTGCCAGGTGAGATTGAATCCAGGACGTGCCGACAGCAAAGCCTCCCCAAGCCGTCCAAGCGGCGGGATGTCCCCATGTCGATTGACTGAATCCTTGATGTTTACGCTGGAGACACCCTCGAGCTCTGCGCTTGACTCTGCCAATTCCCTGAGCTTGCTAAGGAGCCCCTCATCCATCACGTTGGATCGTCGAGTGGGCACATTGCTAGTTACTGCGATTCTAAGCGTCTGAACTTCTGGCGAAACCCGCAAGAAGTCATCTACAGCAGTAGAAATTGACGAGGGAGTCAGGGATGAAAGCCCCTCTGCTGGGAATCGCTCTCCCTGAAGCCAGTCAGGAATAGCTGGCGATCCCGAAGAAACCGGAACGCTCACATGCCATCCTATATACAGATCGGAAGGCCGAGCATCCACAGGCACCGGCAAGAAGGCCTCCTCTTCCTGGAATGCATCGAGGTTGCTGACCAGTGCAGGGAAGTTGGTGCCATCTAGTAGTGACAGTGAGGCAGAAGGGCTTGCTGAATCGTCATACGCCTCGCGAAGGCCGACCTGAACCTCCCAGCTCCATGCAAGACGAATGGGATGCAAGGGACTCAGCAGGACTGCACAAACTTGCTGTACACCACTACCAACAGGGTACACCGCGACCGAGAAAGGATTCCTGGCCCAGAATCGATCTGAAGGCTGGAGATTGGCCGAGACTGAAAGCACTTCCCTATAAGCCGACAACACGGCCCCGATCCGCTCTCGATCCAGCGAGTCGAGCGGAAGTCGAGACACTGTCAGCTCGCCAGACTTCTCCCTGCCCTCTGTATCGAGCGAGAGCTCTACCAATCCAAGCTCTGCGTACGATTCACGCAGCCTTTTGTACTCAGGCAGCTCGAGCAGAGCAGCACTAGGTTGAGCAGGATATATGTCCAAGCGACCAGCCAGGCTCGTAGCAGCCTTTGTGCCGGGACAGATAGTCTCGAATTGCTCAGCAACTTTGGAACTACTTGCTTGAATTGCGCCCAGTGCGTGCCCTTCAGCTAGTTCTCTGATGATGCAATTGAACTCTGCCTCGAGCTTGCCAAGCACCGAAGGCTCGAGCAGCCTATCTGTCGCAGGGCGTGCACCAGTAGCTGCGGCTACGAAAGGAGAGAGAGGCCTTGCCGCCGTAGATGCAACGTCGAGCAAAATTTTCAGGTTGCAACCAGGGTCAGGCTTGGGCTTGAGTTCAACAGTCGACGTGAGGTCTTCAGTGCCAATAGCGAATGCACCATCCGCACTTGACCATGACGAGCACTCAAGATGCTCGTCGCCCAGTTGCCAAGTGGACTGATCGAACGGGAGCTCATGTCCCCATGCAAGAGCAAATTCATAGCGAGATGGTTTGTTGACAAGAAGGGTCGCCTCCATTGCCCCATGAGCGTCGACAACGCAGAAGCGTGGCGCCTGACGTTTTGATGACTCTTCCTTCAGCCAAAGCGCACACTCAGATGAGCGAATCTGCACAAACTTCAGAGGCTCCACCTTTCGGAGGTAATCAGGAGCCTCCAGCAATATAGCAGGGTCGCTCTGCTTCGCTTTTCCAGTCTTGATGGTGAGGTCGCCCAGCAGGTGCATGCTCCCTGCGACCTTGACAGCAGACTTAAGCGTGAATGAAGAGCCTCGATAAGTTCCGACGCCTTGCACTCTTACTTGTGGAAGCTCAACACCATCGAGCACGGCAGAAGGCACTTCAGCACCGTCAGAGAGCGGAACGACGATCTCGATATTGAGGTACGTAGAAGAGCGCGAACCCGGTTCAAACTGGTCTCCGGCTGTCGCGATTAGTACTGGTACGGCATTCGGGAACGGAGAAGGTAGCGTTTTTCCATTTCGCCGCATCTCCATCTGCATGCGGTCATTTCTACTAGACGACTTGAACGTCGCTTCGTCGATCGCCGCCCAGCCCTCTGTCTTGAGCTCCTGATCAGCAGTTGCAGATGCAGCGACTCGCGCCACCGCCGAGCCGCTGTCGTACTCTGAGCTCTCAACAACGTTTGCCCAATCGATTTTCTCCAGCGTCTTCGCGCCAGAAGCCTCGTCACCCAGCATCCCGAGGCGACCGAGCTCTACACGAATGCCATCCGCATCGATCCAATCGCTTTCGAGCTTCCGAACGTAGTCTTTGGGCGCGATAGCAAGGCCATCGGAGGAGGCAGGATTCGGCAAGCCCGCGGCGCCGTACAAGAACGCTCCCGTCCTGGAGCCACGCCCCCCTGCGAATGCCACAACATTCTCGGCCCACTGCTTAACGTGCAGCCACCAGTCGCGGGAAACGCTTGCCTGCCCACCGACGGAGAGCTCGTAAGCATCCGCGAGAAATTTCACAATCCCCCGGGTGACTGAAGCAAGTTGCTCATGTGAGATTTCGAGGGAACTACACTCCTCGATGAGGACAACCGCCAGAGCAGCTGAGAAGTCTTCAAGTGTTGCTACTCCAGCTCCTGCCTCGCCAGACTGGATGGAGGGGAAACCACTGCTAAGAAGTAGGGGGTAGACGCTGCTATAGGTGGACATCCCTCGATTCTTGCTCGCATATGTCACTGCGAGATGCCGCCCTTGACGGAACATCGCAAGCTCGCGGAAATCCACGCGAGGCATGATTTCCTTGACGTCATCCCGCGCCTCATGAACGAACATCGCGAATTTGATTTCTTGAACAATCCGCTCGTTTGCCCCGTCAACAATTTCCCGCACGAAACTTGGCGGCAGGTCATCCGGCAGCTCCAGCATAAGCTGGCCACCCATACCTTCAGCGATGAGCGCAATTGCCTTGCCTATCAATGGCATGCTAGTTCCCCCCAATACCCAAATTAATCTGTATCCCCTCGTCGCCATCTGAAGCACTGACGCAGAGCCCTGCGCGCTCCAGCTCGGCAAGAAGGAAGTCAATTCGCGGTTTCAGCCCCAGCGAATCAAGTTGCCTCTGTACGTCACCAAGGCGTAGCTCTTGCGTGGGAGAGGAGGTGGAAACTGCTGCCATGACAACAATCCACTCCGGCCCTGGCGATACATGAGTGTAGTTCCTACTGATCCTTCTCAATAGCGCATGATGATCTGGAACATCGGACGCACTACGTTCGATTAGCGAATAGCGCACTGTCTCAACGAGGTTAGTCGTGCCAGATACGTCTCCGACCTCCAGTTTTTCCCTGAGCGCCGCAGAGTGGTCGTGCCTCAGCAGGTTAATTACGTCAACAAGATTTCTGCAGGGGTCGCCTTCTCCTTCTAGCACCTCGCCAAGGGCTTTGCGATATGCCGACCCTTGAATCAATGCCTGTTTTATCCCAGGCATGACATCCATTTGAGCAATGCTCCCTTTTTGGTACGCAATCAGCGGCCGCGTTGGTACAAGCGCACTTCGCGCGACAGCAGAGGGTTCGCGCGTACCATCTCTAACGCCGCGAACCAGTTCCGCAAAGAAATTTGCCTCCCACAGGAAGGAGAACCCCAGCGCATTGCGCAGCACACAAACCGCCCACGCCGCCCACTTCCTTGGCGTCAATGCTGTGTACCAACTTTCAGAGCACAGTCTGTCCCAGCTGTCGCGGAACCAGGAGAATGGCGTTCCAATCTGTTTCGCAATCACGTCCTCATGCCACCAGGAAGGCAGGGCCGTCGATTGGGCTCCCTCGTGTAGCTGCACTGTAGTCGGCGGCCAGTCTGCAGGCAGGAATTCGCTCAGAGTCGTTTTTGCCAGCGCAGCCTCTATGCGACTCAGTGTAGGATCGGCCGCATAGTGAGTTGCAACTTTGAACCAAAGCTCGGATGCAGATCCCTCACCCCCTCCAAGCGTGTACATCGTATTTAGAAGACTGGCAAAGTTAGGGGGATTTGGTGCACCTAGACCTCCCGCAGGATCCTGAAGCAATGCGCCACACAGGCCGATAGCAGACGATGCGTATCCGACCCCCTTTTCAGCACGCGCACCCATCAATGAATCCGTAACAGCCTCAACGACGAATTCAGGAAGTGTCCCGTCGTGAATGACGAATCCCTTCTTCTTTAGGATTTCTGAAAACTTTGTCAGATCCTCACCTACAGGCCTGGTAGGGTGAGTATTGAACTTGGATGCTGATGGCCGTGTTAAGTTGTTGCTGTCCTTTCTAACGTATATCAGCCCCGTATTGCGGGGAGCACTGGCTGGCCTAGGTATTACCGACCATGCCAAAGCCGAGAGAAGAATTTCCGGGCTCGATGGATACTGCGGTCGCCTTAGCTCAGGGAAATAATTACTCATCTCTCAACTTCCTTGTAGGTTCCATTGGCCACAACCGCAAGTCTTCGCTGCGTTCGATCAATTGCAGCCATGCTTGAAGACCTGCATCTTTCGATGCGTGGCTCAATGTAAGTCGTGGATTCGGTCTGGCCACAGAGTCCCTGGTTAAACGCCTGCGCCTCTCGAATCAGTGCGAAGTCAAGCACAAGCTGGCCAATCGGCGCTGGATTACCTGCGATGTAACATTCGATAACCAACCTGCTTCCCTGCCTTCGGACCTGAAGGCTTACACTCGCGACGGAAACGATCTCAACGAGCTTTGGCTGCACTTGTTCCTTAACAGAAGATACAGGCTCCGCCCTAACGGAGAAGGCGGGCAACAGCATGCTACTGGCGGGACCGTCAGGATGCGGAGGAAATATAAGCGCGCTGATCGACTGCTCGAGCTCGATTGGGAGCCTCGCGGATCCAGAGATGCAGGATCGATGGCATCTCCGCCACTCTTCTATTACATTGACGTTTCCATAGGCACCTCGCGCCACACCTACCAGTCGCGCGACGTATGCGCCGTACCAAGAAATCAGTCTGCGACGTTCGATGTCATTACACTTCGGACTATCTACGTATTCGAGCAGAGTCCTTTCCAGGTATTCGTCAAACTTAGACCAGACATTAGGAACATCGGGTATCTTCAAGAGCTCTCTGCTAGGAAGCTCGCCCATTGCTATGCACTGCATAGCTGCTTCCACGCTTTTCGAGTCAGCGCTTCTCCATACAGCAGGATCAACCAATGCCAGCCCGGCGTGGATCGGAGTCGCAGGTGGAAACTCGGTGCCGTCAAGCTCTATCTGTGGAACTGGAGAACGGAAGACTGCGCAGTGTGCGCGATGCTTTGAGAGCGAAATAACTGCGGCAAGCCGGCCTCGAGCATCGGGGCAGTTGGTCGCAACGCCTATTAGCGAATCCAAATACTCCAGAATTTCTTGGTTTTTTGATCCAAGATTTACCCTTGGACCTAACAGCGACATAGCTGCAGCACCCCATACGTCTCGATAGCTATACAACCGACCTGACGCGATCTCTGCAGATGACATCAGCTGCTGCCAAGAGCTCTGACCCGTTTGAGATTGCCACTGGATGATATTGGAGCGAATCGGGCACAAGTCCGGTCGTTCTCCTTCCACACCATCAAATCTGGCGAGTAGCTCTGCGAACAGTGCCTGGCCACGGGAGTGTCCAGCACTGCCATCCAGCTCGAAGAGCGAGTAAGAATCCACGGCAAGGGAAAGCAACCTTACGCGACGACCCGCAAGTACAAATTCCAACTCTCGTGTAGCACTCTGAACGTCGTGCTGCTGGGCCCTCAGCTCAGTCGCACCGATCTGATCGAACCTCAGATCTTCAGGATTCGCTAGCCATCGAAGGATCGAGAATGAAAGCGAAGGCTCAGCACCCTGAACCTCTTGCAGCCCACGAATCTCGTCGGCCACGATGCCTCGATTGACGCAACAGAAGCTGCGCACCAGCATTTTGGAGGATTGCTCGAACCAGTCGAGCAGATCGGTTGCCAAAGCAATCTCTTGATTCTCGTAATCGCCCCTGGGCGCGATGGTCGCATCATTCAGCAGATAGTACTTGGCGCCATCAACGGTCGCAGTGTAGGTTCGCTGCGCCAGCGCGTCTGGATTTTCGTTGCGAAGCCCAAGGCGCTCACCCAGCTCTCTTGCTGCGAATGATTTTCCGTTTCCAGCACCTCCCATAAGGAAGACCACCTCCATCGCCACTTCCGGCGATGGATTTGTACTAAAGCGATCAATTGCGGCTTGAACTCCCGGAAGAAGTGCCGCTCGAGGCCACCATTTATCATCCGGCTTCTCGGGCTTGGCAGCGACGTCTTCGCCGCCAAATGCTCTCCCCTGCAGACGTTCCAATCCATCGCTGATGGCTGTAGCGCGCACGCATTCAAACTTACGATCTGATGATGTATCCATAACCCCCCCCTGCTCCTTAATCCATGGAAATTCACGTTCGCTTTGGGCTACCGCTTCGCAAGAAGGATTCCCGCCAAGTTCTTTCCGATTTCCCGAGCGAGCGGCACCGGTACCGCATTGCCAATTTGGGTGTATTTCGGCAGTTCTCTGAAGTGAATTCCTTCTTGAGGATTTCCTGCGCGTCGAATCCCGCCCGTGGTCCGCTTCCCACGGAACTGGTACCAGTCGGGGAAACCCTGAAGTCGCGCCCATTCTCGTACAGTCAGCGTTCGCGCTTGTTTGAAGTGAACGTAGTCATCGGGTAGGGAGGTCGCTGTGATCATTGGCCCTTTAGCGCCCCAAATTGGAGGCAGCAGACGTTGGGCAAATTTCTTCGTCCCTACGTAGTGGTCACCATTGATCATTGCCTGAAACTTCGCCTTCACGTGGTCACTATGCTTACTATATTCATGATCCGTCAGAGGCGCGCCTAATTCAGCCACCTCACCAGAAAGTTTTTTCCTGAGTAGATACTGGATATCAGCCGAAGGCCCTTTCGGATAGACAGCGGTCTGCCCGCCATTTGTATACTCTGGATCTATTAAATCGCCAAGAAGATCCATCAGATCTGGGGCTCCACCGATCGGCCGAGGCAAAAAACCAAGACCGATGGCGGTGTCGTCTATTTCATCGATACAGTCGACGCGAGTAGCCGCGCCCGCAATGTCGTCGCGGATTCCAACGAGCATTACTCGCGGCCGATTCTGCGCAACCCCATAATCCTTTGCATGTAGCAATTGGGAAGCAATTCTATAGTTGCCAATGCGTGCGAATGCACGCTTGACCGCCCACCAAATTTCGCCAGGCTCCCCTTCGGGAGTCCAACGCGCAGTAAGCAAGCCCCTCACGTTCTCAAAGACGAACGCCTTGGGCTGAAGGTGGCGAATGATGCTCGCCATGTCCTTGAAAAGATGATTGGATGGGATGTCATGCTTGTCTACGGAGTAGGAACGACGATGGCCGATTCCTGAGAAACCCTGACAAGGAGGCCCGCCGACGATAAGGTCGATCTCCCCGTGTTTTATTCCGAAAGTCGACTCGAATCTGGACTCCAGATCATCGAGGTAGGACTTCCTCGTCATTTTTCGCGCATCAGAAGAGCTAAATGGATTTAGCCAACGCGATTCATCCATTCCTTCTCGAAAATGAGCGTAGCGATCTCGCCTATTTACGAGGTAGGTGCTGCGGGCATCGTCATTAAGCTCGTTGACGAAGATTGGCGTGAATCCCGCCTCTTCAAGACCAAGTCCGAAGCCGCCACAGCCTGCGAACAGGTCAACAACACTCAAAAAGTTCTTCTGCAAGATCTTCCCCAATCGCCGCGTCGAGATGGAGCTCGCCGCAACATAATTCACTCGCCCACGGTCTCGGTCCATGCATAGCGAGCTGGCGATACGACACCCCAATCGAAAGGATGACTCACGTAGCAGCGCTCCCTGACCATAACCCTGGGGCCGCCTGCGCCGGCGCCTTCCGGAAGGAGGCCGCATCAGTCACAGTCTGGCGTATTTTGACAGGACAGTTGAGGCCGGGCTAGCCCGTTGGAATGGCGCTGACGCCATCAGTACGTTGGCCAGCGTATACCCTTGGCCCAGTTCTGGCCAGATATGAAATTCACGAGTGCCCCGTGAGCCTGTCATTCCAAATTACACCTCGCCGTCTAGAGAAGGTGCTGCTGGTGAGCTTGTACGAGTCCTGCTCGTCATCAACATCAGTTCGGTCAAAGGCCTCTGCTTGGCACCAGACGTCGACCGTTGCCCGTGCGGATGGGGTCGTGATGACTGAACTACAACCGCACTCACGTTTTGTCGTTAAGGCTGCAAGGCAATCAGCCCATTGATCTCGCCGGTGGCTTCAGAGAAAGTGCCGTCACCTAGATTGCCCGGCGGGGAGTTGTTCGCAGAGGGAGACCTTCTTCATGATCAGCGGAGACACCCCTAGCAAGAACAGGTGGCCTGGCCGGATCAGTTGATCTGCGCGAAGTGACTCTTGGGCGCCCGCTCCAATGCATTTCTAGACGCTTAGACGTCACAAGGTTGGCAGACATCCTTTCACTAGGTTCCCGCACCAAAAACAGCAAGGGCGACCAGTGGCCGCCCTTGCTGCAGATCGTCATCAATTAATCAACTAATTGACCGTATCAAACCCCAACAGGGTTAGCCTTCTCCGGATCAATCTTGTACTGCTTGATCGCCCGGGCCACGTCCTTCCCAGTCATCTTCCCATCCTTAGCCAGCGCCGCAATTGCGGCATGCGCGATGTAGTACCGGTCAACCTCAAAGAACCGGCGCAGGTTCGCACGCGTGTCCGAACGACCGAAACCATCCGTACCCAGCACCGTGTAGCTCATCGGCACGAACGCACGGATCTGGTCCGCATACGCACGCACATAGTCGGTAGCGGCAATCGCCGGGCCCTGGCGGCCTTCCAGCAGCTCGGTCACGTAGGCCTTGCGCTGCTCACCTTCCGGATGCAGGCGGTTGGCACGCTCCACGTCGAAACCATCGCGACGCAGTTCGTTGAAGCTCGGGCAGCTCCAGATGTCGGCGGTCACGCCGAAGTCCTTGTCCAGCAGCTCGGCCGCGGCAATCGCTTCGCGCAGGATGGTGCCCGAACCCAGCAGCTGCACGCGCAGCTCGCCCTTCTTCGGCTTGCCGGCGTCGGTCAGCAGGTACATGCCCTTGACGATGCCTTCGGCCGCGCCTTCCGGCATTTCCGGGTGGGTGTAGTTCTCGTTCATCAGGGTGACGTAGTAATACTCGTCCACCTGGTCTTCCATCATGCGCTTGGTGCCGTGCTGCAGAACCACCGTCACTTCGAAGCCGAAGGTCGGGTCGTAGCTGCGCACGTTCGGGATGCCACCGGCCACCAGATGGCTGAAGCCATCTTCGTGCTGCAGGCCTTCACCGTTCAGCGTGGTGCGGCCGGCGGTGCCACCCAGCAGGAAGCCGCGGGTACGCATGTCAGCTGCCTGCCAGGCGATGTCGCCCACGCGCTGGAAGCCGAACATCGAGTAGTAGATGTAGAACGGCAGCATCGGCACGTTGCTGACCGAGTAGCTGGTACCAGCCGCCATCCACGAACTGATCGCACCCGGCTCGCTGATGCCCTGCTGCAGCACCTGGCCGCTCTGGTCTTCGCGGTAGAACATCAGCTGGTCCGCGTCCACCGGCTTGTACTTCTGGCCGAACGGCGCGTAGATGCCGATCTGGCGGAACAGGCCTTCCATACCGAAGGTACGGGCTTCGTCGGCCACGATCGGCACGATGTGCGGGCCCAGTTCCTTGTCACGCAGGGTGATGTTCAGGCTCTGCACGAAGGCCATGGTGGTGGAGTAGCTGCGCTCGCCGCTGCTCTTCAGCAGGCGATCGTAGGCTTCCAGCTTCGGCGCCACGAAGGTCTTGTCGGCCTTGCGGCGGCGCTGCGGCAGGTAACCGCCCAGCGCAGCACGGCGTTCCTGCAGGTACTGCACTTCCGGCGAATCCGGGCCCGGGTGGTAGAACGGCACCTGGCCATCGGCCAGCTGCGCGTCGGTCACCGGAATGTTGAAGCGGTCGCGGAAGTGGCGCACCGCTTCGTCGTCCAGCTTTTTGGTCTGGTGGGTCGGGTTCAGTGCCTCACCGGCGCTGCCCATGCCGTAACCCTTCACGGTCTTGGCCAGGATGACGGTCGGCATGCCCTTGGTGTTCACGGCCTGGTGGTAGGCGGCGTACACCTTGTGCGGGTCGTGGCCACCACGGTTCAGGCGCCAGATGTCGTCGTCGCTCAGGCCGGCCACCATCGCAGCGGTTTCCGGGTACTTGCCGAAGAAATGCTCGCGGGTATACGCGCCGCCGAAGGCCTTGCAGTTCTGGTATTCGCCGTCGACGGTTTCCATCATCAGCTTCTTCAGGACGCCGTCGCTGTCCTTGGCCAGCAGGGCATCCCAGTAACCGCCCCACAGCAGCTTGATCACGTTCCAGCCGCCGCCACGGAACACGCCTTCCAGTTCCTGGATGATCTTGCCGTTGCCGCGCACCGGGCCGTCCAGGCGCTGCAGGTTGCAGTTCACCACGAAGATCAGGTTGTCCAGGCCTTCACGGCCGGCCAGGGCGATGGCACCCAGGGTTTCCGGTTCGTCGCTCTCGCCGTCGCCGATGAAGCACCACACCTTGCGGTCGGACTTCTCGATCAGGCCACGGTTTTCCAGGTAGCGCATGAACTGCGCCTGGTAGATGGCGGCCAGCGGGCCCAGGCCCATCGACACGGTCGGGGTCTGCCAGTACTCCGGCATCAGCCACGGGTGCGGGTACGAGGACAGGCCACCGCCGTCCACTTCCATGCGGAACTTGTCCAGCTGCTCTTCGCTGATGCGGCCTTCCAGGAAGGAACGCGCGTAGATGCCCGGGGCGCTGTGGCCCTGGATGAACAGCAGGTCGCCCGGGTGGTTTTCGCTCGGGGCGCGCCAGAAGTGGTTGAAGCCCACGTCGTACAGGGTGGCGCCGGAGGCGAACGAGGCGATGTGGCCGCCCAGGTCACCCGGCTTGCGGTTGGCGCGCACCACGGTGGCCATCGCGTTCCAGCGGATGATCGAACGGATGCGCCATTCCAGCTCGGCATTGCCCGGGCTCTTGGCCTCGAACTGCGGCTCGATGGTGTTGACGTACTCGGTGGTGGGAGAGAACGGCAGGTAGGCGCCCGAACGACGGGTCAGTTCCACCATGCCTTCCAGCAGCTGATGCGCGCGCTCGGAGCCCTCGACATCAATAACGGCCTTCAACGACTCGATCCACTCCTGGGTTTCCACAGGATTCGGGTCGTTGTTCAGCACCTCGTTCAACCAGTTCATTAGCGCTCCCATAACCGCACGCACGCGCGCGACTGTTGTATAGATTTCTAGACCGCAAAGTGTAGCGCACCAAGGGCTTTCGTCACTTGGCTACGCTGGCGTATGGATGCAACCAGCCAGTGTCCGCAAGGGGCTTGCCAGACCGTGCGAGGGCGCACTGGCGGGGCTTGGCGGCTGCGCGGGGTGTCGCTTCCGGACCGCTGCGCCCATGTGCAGGACGCAGTGTTACTGCTGCCGATGACGGTTGTGGGGCAGCGTGGCAGGCCTGCTCGCGAGCGCCCCGGCGCTGGCGCTGAACCGGTGACAACGTGTCGCACCCGCCTCTGGATCGGCCCCCGCCCTGCCCTCAGGGTAGGCCTCGAGTGTTGGCCTCGCCCGCCTCGGTCCGCCGTCTGGCCCTGCCTCGCTCCCTTCCACAGCTTCGCCCGGGGCGCCTCACAAGGGGCGCCCCTTTTGCTGTGCGCGTGCCCGGCCGTGGCCCAAAACTGACCTGCTTGTGGCCGGATCGATGATTGTCGTCTTCGATATATCGATATATCGTTTGCACACTCGTTTACCGATATATCGAAATGAGCCGCACCGCCTCTCCCAGAACCCGTTCCACCGATTCGACGGTGCCGCGCCGCAACGGCCAGCCACGCGTGCTCAGCCGCGGCGACCTGCGCCTGCTGGTGCTGGCCCTGATCGGCGAACAGCCGCGCCATGGCTACGAGCTGATGCAGCTGATCAGCAACCAGTTCATGCAGGCTTACACGCCCAGCGCCGGCACCATGTACCCGCTGCTGGCCAGCTTCGAGCAGGCCGGCTGGATCGAGGCCGAGGAAGTGGACGGCAAGCGGATCTTCCGCATCACCACCGCCGGCGAGTTCGAGCTGAAGGTGCAGCGCACCCAGGTGCGCCTGGCGCAGCGGCGTGCCTTCGACCGCGCCCGCGAGATCACCAAGGCCTCGCTGCCGCCGCCGCTGGCCGGTGCCCTGCGCGAGTTCAAGCGGGCGCTGGTGCATCACCACGGCCGCTGGGCCGAGGGCGAGGCGGAAGAAGTAGCGGCGCTGCTGACGCGGGCGTCCGCGCTGCTCAACGGTACGGCCGGTAGCGAGAGCCATCCCTTTTCAACGACCCAGCCAGACTGACTCCAGCCAGGTCGCCCCTACGCCGCGCGCCCCCGCGCGACACCTTTGCAGGTAACCCCATGACCGAACACAACAACACGCGCCTGCGCCTGGATGTGCGCTTCCGTGAACTGACCGTGCTGCGCACCGAAGAGGTCACCCCACACATGCGCCGCGTGGTGCTGGGTGGCGACGATCTGGCCGGATTCGATTCGCCCGGTGCCGACGACCACATCAAGCTGTTCTTCCCCAACGCCAGCGGCGAGATGGTGCTGCCGGTGGTCACTGCCGAAGGCCGCAGCTATCCGGCCGGCAAGGAGCCCTCACCGGCCCGCGACTACACGCCGCGCTGGTGGGACCACGAAACCGGCGAGCTGGCCATCGACTTCGTGCTGCACGACCAGGGCATTGCCGGGCCGTGGGCCGAGCAGGCCAAGGCTGGCGACACGCTGGTGATCGGCGGCCCGCGCGGCTCGTTCGTGGTGGCCGACAGCTACGACGCCTATGTGCTGATTGGCGATGAAACCGCGCTGCCGGCCATCGCCCGCTGGCTGGACGTGCTGCCGGAGGATGCCGAGGTGCAGGCCTTCATCGAAGTGAGCGATGAAGCCGAACGCCAGGACCTGCCGCAGTACGAGAACGTGCGCATCCACTGGCTGGAACGCAACGGCTTCCCCGCGGCCAGCAGCACGCTGCTGGAAGACATGCTGACCGACTTCGAAGCACCGGACGGCGATGTCTTCTACTGGATCGCCACCGAATCGCGCCGCGCCCGGATGATGCGCAAGTTCATCGAAGGCCACCTGGGCGTGCCGCGCGACTGGATCCGTTCGACCGGCTACTGGAAGGCCCACCCGGACGAAACCGACGGCGATTGACCGGGCAGCCGGTGGGTGCGGACCGTTGGTCCGCACGCCCTCCGATGGGTAGTGCCGGCCGCTGGCCGGCAACCTCATGAACCTTCGGCAGGAACCTGCAACTGCCGGCCAGCGGCCGGCACTACCGCGCTGGATGCCACCTGCAGCGCGAAGATCGACAGCGGCAGCAGCCCGAAACCCGCACGCATCGCGCTGCGCGCGATGAGTCGAGCATGGCTCGACTCTACAGGGGCTCCGCCGCCGCTCATGCACCTTCTT